>CAJFPI010000104.1 GCA_904398675.1 uncultured Oscillospiraceae bacterium | reverse complement strand
GACGATATGGGCCACATGGTCCTCGCCGTACTTCCGCCGGACGTAGTCGAACACCTCGTCCCGGCGGGTGTCGCCGAAGTCCATGTCGATATCCGGCATGCTCACCCGCTCGGGGTTGAGAAAGCGCTCAAAGTACAGCCCGTATTTCATAGGGTCGATGTCCGTGATGCCGAGGCAGTAGCTGACCATGCTGCCCGCGGCGCTGCCGCGGCCCGGCCCCACGGGGATGCCCACGCTGCGGGCGTAGCCCACAAAATCGGAGACGATGAGGAAGTAGTCGGTAAAGCCCATGCGCTCGATCATGTCCATCTCGTAGGTCAGCTGCCTGCGGTATTCCGGATGGCTGTCCCCGTAACGCCGGGCAAACCCCGCCTCACACTGCTCCTTGATATAGGTGAAGGCGTCATAGCCCTCCGGCAGCTGGAACTGGGGCAGGTGGTAGGTGCCGAAGGTGAAGTCCAGATGACAGGCGGCGGCGATCCTCTCCGTGTTCTCGATGGCACCGGGATAGGCGCCGAAGAGGTTCTCCATCTCCTCGGTGGAGCGGACGTAGAAATTCTGCGGCTCATAGCGCATGCGGTTTTCATCGTCCACCGTTTTCCCCGTCTGGATGCACAGCAGCACGTCGTGGGCCTCGGCGTCCTCCTTGGCGAGATAGTGGCAGTCGTTGGTACACACAAGGGGAATCCCCGTCTCCTGGTGCAGCCGCAGGAGCGCCCGGTTCACCGTCCGCTGGTCCCGGATGCCGTGGTCCTGCAGCTCCAGATAGAAGTTCCCCTCCCCAAAGAGTGCCGCCATCTCCAGGGCATAGTCCCTGGCGCTGTCGTAGGACACGTTGAGGATCCGCTTGGGGATCTCCCCGGCGAGGCAGGCGGAGAGCGCGATGAGGCCCCCGTGGTGCTCCCGGAGCAGATCCATGTCGATGCGGGGGCGGATATAGAACCCCTCGGTAAAGGCGGCGCTGACCATATAGCTCAGATTGCGGTAGCCCTCCTCGTTTTTGCACAGCAGCACCAGGTGGCGGCTCTCCGCGTCAAACTCGTGGACCTTCTGGAAACGGGTGCGGTCCGGCGGCGTCACATACACCTCGCAGCCGATGATGGGCTGGATCCCCTCGGCCCTGCAGGTGCGGTAGAAGTCAATGGCGCCGTACATCACGCCGTGGTCTGTGATGGCCACGGCGGTCTGTCCCAGCTCCTTGACGCGCTTTACCAGCCCCTCGATGCGGCATGCGCCGTCCAGGAGACTGTATTCCGTATGGACATGAAGATGGACAAAGGACATGCTTGACTCCTTTTCTCTCTACTGTTTGGACAGCTCCACCAGCTTTCTAAGCCGGTGGTTGAGGCAGCTCTTGCTGATGGGCGGGTCAAACTCCATGGCCAGCTCGCTGAGGCTCAGCTCCGGATACGTCTCCCGCATCACAATGGTCTCCTTGAGTTTCTCCGGCAGGGTCTGGATCCGCCCCATCTCGTGGAGCCGGCCAATGGCCTCCAGCTGCTCCTGGGCGGCGTCCACCACCTTGCCGGCGTTGGCCGCGTCACAGTTCACGCGGCGGTTGACGTCGTTGCGGAGATCCTTCTCCACCTTGGCGTTCATCAGCTCCATGGCGGCCACCGGCGCGCCCATGGCCGTCAGCAGGTCCTCGATCTGCTCGCTGCTTTTAAAATAGGTGACCTGATAGCCCCCCCGCACCACGCTCTTGGGCGCGTAGCCCATATCCCGAAGCAGCGCGTCCAGCTCCCGGCTGGCCTGGAGATGGGAGGTGGCCAGCTCCAGGTGGTAGCGCTTGCCCGGGTCGGTAACGCTGCCGCCGGCCAGAAAAGCTCCCCTGAGAAAGGCCGCGCGGCAGCAGTCCTCCTCCAGCAGGCCGAAGTTGATATGGAGCACCAGGTTCTGCCGGGGATCATAGCCCAGCGCGTCCACAATGCGGCTGAGCTTTTCCCCGTCGGTCATCTGTAAAATCAGCTTTCCCCGGTTCCCATCCTCCTCCGGCAGGCGGTCAAACGCCACGCGGAAGGCCCGCTGAAACAACTTGGGCAGCCGCTGGGCAAACTCCTCGTTCTCCGTAATGATCCGGACCTCCTGGGAGGTAAAGGTGTTGCAGTAGAGCAGCACGCCGTATGCCTCTGCCCTGGCGCAGCAGCTGCGCTGCAGGCTATCCCGGCACAGCTCCCGTTTCGCGTCTCCTGAAAAGGACATCTTTCCCACTCCTCCCCTTACGTCTCGATCCGGTATCCTCCGCCGCCGGCCAGGCGGACGCTGCGCTGGCTGTGGAGATCCATCAGCGCCGCAGCCAGGCGGTCCGGATCATGACGGACCAGCGCCCCGAAGGTCCCGGACACCGGGGCCGCGGCGATCTCCACCCCCAGGACGGCGCAGGCCGCAGCGTCCACCCGGAGGGGCTCCGCCCCTTCGGCCGCGTACCGCTGCAGAAATTCCGCCGGGATCTCCTCCCGGTTGACCAGGCACAGGTCAAAAAGCCCCTCCCGGGAGTGCTGGAAGATGGCCCGGATATGGTCGGAGAGGGTGTACCCCTCCGTCTCCCCGTCCTGGGTCATCACATTTGCCACATAAACCTTCATACAACGAGCACGGCAGATGGCGTCCACGATCCCCTCCACCAGAAGGTTGGGGATGATGCTGGTGTAGAGGCTGCCGGGTCCCAAAAGGATCATGTCCGCCTCCTCGATGGCCTCCACCGCCTCCGGCAGCGCCGCCGGACGCTCCGGCAGCAGCCGGACCCGCTGGATGCGGCAGTCCTCCCGCTTTTTGCAGTAGAAGATCTTGCTCTCCCCCACCACCCGGGCGCCGCTGGCCAGCTCCGCCTCCAGCTGCACATTTTCCGTGGTCACCGGCAGCACCCGCCCGGTAATGGCCAGGACCTGGCTCATGCGGGCTACCGCCTGGTCGAAGGAGGGGGAGATGCCGTTCATGGCCGCCAGAAAGAGATTTCCAAAGCTCTGCCCCGCCAGCGTCCCCTCGGTAAAGCGGTAGTGCATCAGCTCCCGCATCACCGGCTCCACATTGGCCAGCGCCTCCATGCAGCTGCGGATATCGCCGGGCGGCAGCATGCCCAGCTCCTGGCGCAGCACGCCGGAGCCGCCGCCGTCGTCGGCCACGGTCACAATGGCCGTCAGATTCTCCGTGTAGTTTTTCAGTCCCCGGAGCATGGTGCTCAGCCCCGTGCCGCCGCCGATCGCCGCAATCCGCACGCCGCGCCTGCGGCGCCTGCTGCCTGTGTCTTTCATCTGGGTCCCCCTGTCTGTCATCCGGCGGCGCGGCAACGCGCCGTTCAGTTTCTTGTCAGATCCCGGTGGTTCTCCGTCACCTGGTAGCCAAGCCTTCGGATAAACTCCACCAGCGCCCGGGTCACCGCCACCGAGCGGTGGTGCCCGCCGGTGCAGCCCACGGCCACTACCAATACGGTCTTCCCCTCCTCCTTGTAATAGGGGAGGACAAAGGCCAGAAGTTCCTCCAGCCGCTTGAGAAACTCCTGGGTCTGGGAAAAGCTGAACACATAGTCGTATACCTCCTGGTCCAGCCCCGTCTTTTCCCGCAGCGTTTCGATGTAATAGGGGTTGGGCATGAAACGGACGTCAAAGACCAGATCGGCCTCCAGGGGGAGGCCGTGCTTAAAGCCGAAGGAGACCACGTTGACCACCATCTCCCCCCGCCCGCCGGGATCCCCGAAGAGCCTGGCCAGCTCCCCCCGGAGCCTGGCCGTGGAGTAGCCGGTGGAATCGATCACATAGTCCGCCCGGTCCCGGACCGGCCGCATCAGCACCATCTCCCGGTTCACCGCCTCCTCCAGCGAGCCGCACTCGCCATAGAGGGGGTGGGGACGGCGGGTCTCCTTATAGCGCTTGATAATGGTGCTCACCGACGCCTCCAAAAAGAGCAGGCGGCAGGTGATCTCCCCCTGCTTGAGGTCGTCCAGCACCCGGAAAAACTCCCCGAAATCCTCTCCCGCCCGGACGTCGTAGACCAGGGCCAGCCGGTCATACCGCCCCTTGGACCCGGCGCAGAACTCTGCGAACTTTAAGATGATGCCCGCGGGCATATTGTCCACAATATAGTAGCCCATATCCTCCAGGAAGGAGGCCGCCTGGCTCTTGCCGCCCCCGGACAGCCCGGAAATAATCAGGATCTCCATGTCCTCTCCCACCTCTTCTCCTGCGTAAAGTCCCACACACTACAGCACCCGGACCTCCGGCTCCAGCCGGACGCCCGTGGCGTCAAACACAGTCTTCTGCACATGTTCGATCAGCCGCAGCACATCGCTGCAGCTGGCGCCGCCGGCATTGATGAGAAACCCGGCGTGCTTTTCCGACACCTGGGCCCCGCCGATGCGGCAGCCCTTCAGCCCGCACTGCTCGATGAGCGTGCCGGCGTAATACCCCTCCGGTCTTTTAAAGGTACTGCCGGCGCTGGGAAACTCCAGGGGCTGCCTGCTCCGCCGCCGGGCCGCCAGGTCCTCCATCTCGGCGCGGATCACCGCTCCGTCCCCCTGCCGCAGCTGCAGCAGGGCGGAGACCACCACCCCCTCGCCGCCGGAAAAAACGCTGCGGCGGTAGCCAAAATCCAGGGCGTCAGCATCCAAGGTGATAACTCCCTTTTCCGGGTACCAGGCCCGGACCTCCCGCACCACCTGGCGCATCTCGCCGCCGTAGGCCCCGGCGTTCATAAACACCGCGCCCCCCAGGGTGCCGGGAATGCCGTGGGCAAAGGCCAGCCCCTCCAGCTCCGCGCGCAGGGCGGCTGCGGCCAGCCGGGCCAGGGGCACCCCCGCCGCCGCGCGCAGGGCTGTCCCCTCGACCTTCAGCTCCTCCATCTGGGCGGTGGAGATCACCAGCCGGTCCAGCTCCCCGTCCGGCGCCAGAAGGTTGGAGCCATTGCCGATCATCAGGGGATCCCACTCCTTTGACAGGGCCAGGAGCGCCGTCAGCTCCTCCTCCGATTTGGGAAAGGCCATCCGGCGGGCCGGACCGCCGATGCGGAATGTGGTGTGCCGGGCCATCGGCTCCTCCCGGCGCACTGCCAGCTGCGGCAGCTGCCGCTGTATCTCATGGTCAAATGCCTCATACCAGGGCATTCTCTTCCCCCTCTCAATGCGTTGTGGCGTTATTGCGTCCGACCCAGCAGCGCCGCGCCGATAATGCCGGCGTCGTTGCCAAGCGCCGCCTTCACGATCTCTGTGTGCCGCTCCAGATCACGGTCAAAGCGCATGGCCTCCACCCGTTTTTTCAAAGGCTGGAGCAGATACGCGTCATCCTCCCGGCTCAGGCCGCCGCCGATACACAGATAGGAGGGCTGGAGGAGGTTGATCAGATCCGTGACACCCTCCGCCAGATAGTCAAGAAACCGCTCCACCACCTGCTTTGCCGCCGCGTCGCCCCGGCGGACACCGTCAAAGGCGGTTCTGCCGTCCACCTTCTCCAGGTTACCGTCTGTCAGCTCCCACAGCTTGGAACCGGGATCAGCCTCCATGGCCGCCTTTGTCTGCCGAACCAGGGCGGTAGCCGAGGCATACCGCTCCCAGCAGCCCCGGCGGCCGCAGGAGCACAGCTCGCCGCCGGGGACGACAACGATGTGCCCGCCCTCTCCGGCGCAGCCGTTGCAGCCCCGGTGGATCCTCCCATTCAGGACAAGCCCCGTTCCAATGCCGGTCCCCAGCGTCACCAGCACCAGGCTCTCCTCTTCGCTCCTCGCAAAATGGCAGTATTCCCCCCAGGCCGCACAGTCGGCGTCGTTGCCCAGGTGGACCGGCACATGCCAGCCGCGCCCAATCAGCTCCGCCACAGGCAGGTTGCGGATGGGGATGTTGGTCGTTTTCATAATGGTCCCCGCAGCATGGTCCACCACGCCGGGGACGCCGATGCCGATGGCGGAGACCGCCCCCCGGTCAGCCCCCTGCCGCCGCAGCAGGCCGTCTGACAGGTCCAGAAGATCCTCCACCAGCTTTTCCGGGCTGACCCACTGAAGGGGCATACTGGCCGTCGTCACCAGCCCCTCCTGCTCGTCCACGAGGCCCGCCTTCAGGTTGGTTCCGCCAATATCAATGCCTATTGTATACATCCCTTCGTCCTCCTTCAGTTCTCGCCGCCGTTTTGTCCCAAACGCATAAGGCGCTCCTCCATCTGCTTGGCGGAGTTGAACCCATACTTTTTATGGCGGTTGTTCATGGCGGCCACCTCCACAATCACCGCCAGATTCCGCCCCGGCTGCACCGGAATGGTCACCTGCGGGATCTCCACCCCCAGGATATTCATATTCTGCTCGTCCAGGCCAAACCGGTCGTAAAATTTATCCTGCTCCCAGGGCTCCATCTCCACCACAAGGTCGATCTGGCTCTCCAGCTTGACCGCCCCCATGCCGAACAGCTGCTGCAGATCGATAAGGCCGATGCCCCGCAGCTCGATATAGTGCCGGATCAGCTCCGGCGCCCTGCCGATGAGCTGATTGGACACCCGCCGGATGTCCACCGCGTCGTCCGCCACCAGGCGGTGCCCCCGCTTGACCAGCTCGATGGCTGTCTCACTCTTTCCGATGCCGCTGTCGCCGATGATGAGGACGCCCTCGCCGTAGATATCCAGCAGCACCCCGTGCCGGGTCACCGTGGCGGCCAGAACGTGGTTTAAGTAATCGATCACCTTGCTGGTAAAGACCACTGTGGTGTCCGGTGTGGACAGAAGCGTCCGCCCATACTGCCGGGCCATCTCCATGCACTCCGGAAAGCACTCCAGATCCCGGGAGATCACAAGGGCGGGGATATCATAGGCAAACAGCCCTGCAAAGCTCTCCGCCCGGCGCTGGTGGTCCATTCCCTCCAGCATTTTTGTCTCGGCCATTCCGATCACCTGCAGCCGGCGCGGGTCAAAATAATCAAAAAAGCCGATAAACTGCAGACCCGGGCGGTTCACATCTTTAATGCCGATCTCCGCAGTCTCATAGTCCTTGCCGGCGTAGAGGATCTTCAATCCAAAATGCTCCACCAGCCGCTTGAGCTTGATTGTACCCTTCACTTCATCTTTGACCATGGCGCTCTCCTCCCAAAATACCTGATTGGGATATTATATCGTATCTGCCCGGCAAATACAAGCGGCAAGGGGAAACGGTGCGGCCCGGGCAGCGCGGCGCCGGCATAAATTTTTACCGATGCGCCGGGACGCCGGCCGTTTCTGCCGCCCAGCTTTGATGCTGCTGTGAGAGCATCAGGATCGGTGAAAGATATTACGCGCTGCTTTTAAAATTTTTTGAAATTTCCACTTGCATTTTGTGGAAAAGCATGCTATTATAATCGTCGTGGCTTATTTCGGTAAGCAGAATGCAGGAACAGCAAGGAGGTGCAGCGGATGGCTAAGTGTCAATTCTGTGACAAGGGCGTCACCTTCGGGATCAAAGTTTCCCACTCCCACCGGCGTTCCAATCGTGCATGGAAGCCCAACGTCAAGCGCGTGAAGGCTATCGTCGACGGTACCCCCCGCCATGTGTACGTTTGTACCCGGTGTCTGCGGTCTGGTAAAGTTACCAGAGCTGTCTAACATATCTTACCCAACAAACGGCCGTACAGCAATTGCTGTACGGCCGTTTCCTTTTCCCGTGCGCTCTCCTACCTGCCGCTCTCCCGGCGCCAGAGCACGTCCCCGTCTTTGATGGTGGCCAGGACCTGCACCTCCCGCAGGTCCTGAGGCGGGATCTCCAGGGGGCTGCGGTCCAAAATCACGAAATCCGCCTGCCGCCCGGGCTGGATGCTCCCCTTCTCCCCCTCCTCAAAATACTGGTAGGCCGCATACACGGTGACTGCCCGCAGGCCGTCCATCACGCTGACCGCCTCCCCCGCCAGCACCTCCCCGGACCGGGTCTGCCGGGTGACCGCGCACCAGATGGACTCCAGCATATCCGGCGGCAGCACAGGCGTGTCCTGGTGGAAGGTAAAGGGGATCCCGCGCTGCAGGGCAGAGGCCGCAGGACTGATAGCATCTGCCCTGTCCCGTCCGAAGTTCTGGATGTGGACGTCCCCCCAGTGGTAGATGTGGTTGGGGAAAAAGGAGAGCAGCAGCCCTGCCTCCTTCACCGCGTCCATCTGATCCACCCCCAGCAGCTGGGCATGGACCATCACCGGGCGCAGCGCCGCCGCGTCCATCCCCTCCCGCTCCGCCTGCCGGACGCAGCGCAGCAGCTGCTCCGCCGCAGCATCCCCGTTGCAATGGGCTAAAAGCTGCATGCCGTCCCGTACGCTGTGGCCAACAGCGGCGAGAACCTGCTCGTCGGTCATGGTGGGATAGCCGCAGTAGTCCGTCTCCCCCGCATAGGGCCGGCGCATCCAGGCGGTGCGGCCCTGGGGCGAGCCGTCCAGGAAGATTTTATACCCAGCCAGCTTGAAATGATGGTCATACCGCCCCACATGCTCGGAGAAAGCCTCCCGCAGCGCGTCGCCGCTCTGCTCCTCCCCATACCCCACCAGGTCCACCTGCAGCAGCCCGCTCTCCAGCAGCGCCTGATACAGCGGCACCATCTGGGGCGCCAGCAGTCCCTCCTGCACGGTGGCGATGCCGTGGGAGAGATAGAGCTCCTGGGCCATCCGGTAGGCTGCCATCAGCTCCTCACCGGAGGGCATGGGCAGCTTCTTCTGATAGGAGATGAAGGCGTTCTCCTCCAGATATCCTGTAAGTCTCCCATCCTTTACACCGATGACGCCGCCAGATGGGGCCTTTGTTTCCGGTGTGATCCCCAGCTGTTTCAGCCCCCGGGAGTTCACCACCCCCACATGGCCGGACTGGTGCTGCAGCAGCAGCGGATGCTCTGGCGCCGCGGCGTCCAGCAGGGCCAATGTGGGGTGTATCCCCTCCGCCAGCGCCGTGTGGTCATAGCCCTGGGCCATCACCCATTGTCCCGCCGGGATCCTCCGCTCCCGGACAAACCGGCTGATCCGCTGCCGGATCTCCTCAAAAGAGCCGCATCCGGTGAGGTCCACCTGGAGCTGAGCGTTGGCCGCGGCGGTGAAGTGGCTGTGGGCATCCAAAAAGGCAGGCAGCATCGCCCGTCCCTCCAGATCGATCCGCTCCACCTGGCCGAGGGTTTCAAAGTCCGCCCGCCGTCCCACAGCCTGGATCCTCCCCTCCCGCACCAGCACGGCCTCCGCCGGCTCCGGCTGAGCCATGGTCAAAATGGTTCCGTTCTCATACAGCTGATCCATCCTTAGGCACCTCCTTCGTTTCTAGTGTAACCGAAGGGCGGGGTTTTACCCCCGCCCTTTTCTCTCTTTAGAACCAGCTCTCATCCGTCTCCCTGCGTTTCTGCCGGGCCATCAGCTCGCCCAGTACATCCCGCACCGGACGGTTTTCATACAGCACCTCGTAGGCACAGCGGCAGATGGGCATCTCCACCCCCACCTTCTCTGACAGCATATGGGCGCTTTTGGCGGCGTAATACCCCTCCACTGTAGCGCCCACCTCCTTCATCGCCTGCTGGGCGCTCTCCCCCTTGCCGATGAGAATGCCTGCCCGGCGGTTGCGGGAGTGCATGGAGGTGCAGGTGACGATCAGATCCCCCATACCGCTGAGTCCGGCGAAGGTCTCGCTGCGCCCCCCCAGGGCCACACCCAGCCGGGCCATTTCCGTCATGCCCCGGGTCATCATCAATGCCTTGGTGTTGTCCCCCAGGCCCATGCCGTCGCTGACGCCGCAGCACAGGGCGATCACGTTTTTCAGCGCGCCGCCCAGCTCCACACCCACAATATCCGGGTTGGTGTAGACCCGGAACACCGGGCTCATAAAGGTGTCCTGCACCTGCTCGGCAAGGGTCAGGTCCGGGCTGGCCGCCACCACGCCGGTGGGAACCTCTCGCCCCACCTCCTCTGCATGAGAAGGACCGGAAAGCGCAATTACTTTACAGTTATCCCCCACCTCCTGGTGGATAATCTCCGTCATGCGCAGGCCGGTGTCCGCCTCAATGCCCTTAGTAACGGAGACAATCAGTGTGCCGGGTTTCAGATAGGCCGCCGCACGCTTCGCAGTCTGCCGCACCGCAAAGGAGGGCGTGGCAAACACCACCATGTCGCTGTCCGCCACCGGGGCGTAATCGCTGACAAAGGCGATCCCCTCCGGCAGGGGGACGCCCTTCAGCATCGGGTTCTCATGGGTCTCACGCAGGGTATCCGACTCATGCTGTTCATAGCTCCACAGTGTCACCTGATGCCCATTGTTGTGGAGCAGAATGGACAAGGCGGTTCCCCAGCCGCCGCTGCCTAGTACGGTGATTTTCATATTGATTCTCCTCTGTCTTATTCTTGTTTCTTCCTGTGAAGGGAGAATTTGTTCTCATTTCCGTGGACAAGGCGGACGATATTTCCGCGATGTTTCCAGAGGATCAGGCCGCCAATCACCACCGCCAGCACTGTCAGCTCCACGCTGCGGTAGACAAACCAGGTGGCAAAGGGAAAGCTGGCCCCGGCCCAGCAGGAGCCCAGCGACACATAGCGGGTGAGGAAGGAGAGGATGAGAAAGCCCCCCCAGACCACAAGGGCGATCCGCCAGTCGATCATGATCGCGATGGTACCCCCGGAGAGGATCCCCTTCCCCCCCTTGAAGTGGAACATGCAGGGGAACATGTGGCCCAGCAGGCAGAACAGCCCCGCCCAGTACTCGGCCATGGCATTCCAAAGCTCTATCGTGCCGGTGGCAGAAAATTGGCTGGAAAAGGCGGCATAGAACAGCCATCTGGAAAGCAGGATGGCCCCCACGGCCTTCAGCACATCGGTCAAAATCACCACAAAGGTCAAAATGCCGCCGAAGGTACGGTAGAAATTGGTGAGCCCTGCATTGCCGCTGCCGTGGTTTCGTACATCGTCCCGCAGGATGTATTTGGAGACGATCACCGCCCCGTTGAAACAGCCGCAAAAATAGGCGATCACCGCCACCGCAGCAAAGACCCACCAGGGAGCCAGGCTGCCCTGGCCGAGAAAGGTCAAAAGAGTTTCCGGCATTGCTCAGCCCTCCTTGTCGCCCTTTTGGCGAATGGTGATTTTAATGGGGGTTCCCTCCAGGCCAAAGGTGTTGCGCAGCTGGTTTTCCAGATATCGCTGGTAGGAGAAGTGGAAGAGCCGCGCATCGTTGCAGAAAAACACAAAATGGGGCGGCTTGACACCGGTTTGGGTGACATAATAAATTTTCAGGCGGCGGCCCTTGTCCGTGGGGGGCTGGACCCGGGTCTGGGCGTCCTCCAGGACATTGTTGAGCATGCCGGTGGTAATCCGGGTGGCCGCCTGGTCGTTGACATAATTGATCAGCTCGAAGAGCCGGTCCACCCGCTGGCCCGTCAGGGCGGAGATGAAGAGGATGGGGGCATAGGTCATGTAGCTCAGGTCCCGGTAGATCTCCTGGCGCATCTTGTCCATGGTCTTGCCATCCTTCTCCACCAGATCCCACTTGTTGACCACGATGATGGATGCCTTCCCCGCCTCGTGGGCCAGGCCCGCCACCTTGGTGTCCTGCTCGGTGACGCCCTCGGTGGCGTCGATGAGAATGAGGCACACGTCGCTGCGCTCAATGGCCATCTGGGCCCGCAGGACGCTGTACTTCTCGATGGCCTCGTCCACCCTGGACTTTTTCCGCATGCCGGCGGTGTCGATAAAGACGTATTTCCCCTTGTCGTTTTCAAACCGGGAGTCGATGGCATCCCGGGTAGTGCCCGCCACGTCGCTGACAATGGTCCGCTGCTGGCCCAGGATCTTATTGGTGAGGGAGGACTTCCCCACGTTGGGCTTGCCGATGATGGCAACCTGGATGGCGTCG
>CAJFPI010000103.1 GCA_904398675.1 uncultured Oscillospiraceae bacterium | reverse complement strand
ATCTGCTCGCAGATGGCCACCTTGTACCCCTTGGCGATGAGCCGGGCCACATAGGCGTCGCTGGAGTGGTAGGGCACGCCGCACATGGGTACCCGCTCCTCCTCGGGCTTGGAGCGGTCCCGGGTGGTGAGGGTCAGCTCCAGCTCCCGGGAGGCGGTGAGGGCGTCCTCGTTGAACATCTCGTAAAAATCCCCCAGCCGGAAAAAGAGGATGGCGTCGGGATTCTGTTCTTTAATTTGCTGATACTGCCGCATCATGGGCGTCATATCTGCCATAACCTTCTCCTTTTTCTTTTCCCTTACCAAGGGAAGGAGTTGTTGGTTTTTCTCCCTCAAATGGGGAGACGCCTCTTTCGGCAGCCTTGCCGAAAGGGGAGGGTGCCCACCCTCCGGGGGCCTACTTTTGTCACTGAACAAAAGTAGGCAAAAATCAGTTTAGGGGCTCCGCCCCTAAAGACCCCGCTTTTGGAAACAGGGTCATGGAGCGGTCTGCTTTACCTCCCCGCCGTCGGGAGCAGGTACACCTACCAGATTCCAGCAATCCACCACTTCGCCTGCCGGCCTGTGAAACCGATGGCCGCCAGACCTGCGGGCAGCAGCGTCTACCCCACCCTGCAGAGCATGGTGCGGTGCACCACCGGCCAGCACCGCAGCAGCGCTGAGCGTCAGCGGGGAGCGCGGTAGTAGACGCAGGGGGACACGTCCAGCAGCGAAAGGAGTAATATCCGAATAGGGAAAGATGAGACTTGCCCTGTTCGGCAAATAGTTTTTCTCTTGGACCGGCCGCGGCCCGTTCTCTTTTTCTAAAAAAGAGAATGGGGGGCGGATTCGTCTTTGAGAAAGAGATCATTTCTTTGAAGGAATGATCTCCCCAAACAGCGCCCAGGTGTTGCTGTCCAGCACCTTGGCCTCGGCAAAGGTGCCGATGGCCTCCCGGGGGCCGGTGAGGTGGACCAGGCGGCCCCCCTCTGTGCGGCTCTGGAGGGGCCAGCGCGCGTCCCCGCTCTCGGCGTCCACCAGCACACGCACCGTTTTCCCCACATAGCCCTGGTGGATCTCGGCGGAGATGCGGTTTTGCACCTCTAAGAGCTTATCAAACCACAGCTGCTTTTCCGCCCGGGCGGCCGGGTCCGGCAGCTTTGCCGCGGGGGTGCCGGGCCGGGGGGAGTAGATAAATGTAAAAAGGGCGTCGTAGCGGACCTGCTCCACCAGGGAGACGGTATCCATGGCCTCCGCCTCCGTCTCACCGGGAAAGCCGATAATGATGTCGCTGGTGAGGACCAGGTCCGGCATCACCTGGCGGGCGTAGGCCACCTGGCCCAAATACTTCTCCCGGGTGTAGCGGCGGTTCATGGCCTCCAGCACCCGGTCATTGCCCGACTGCACCGGCAGGTGGAGCTGCTTTGCCACATGATGGCACCGGGCCATGGTGTCAAAGAGCTTTTTCGTGGCGTCCTTGGGGTGGCTGGTCATAAAGCGGATATAGTAGTCCCCCGGGATCTCATCAATGGCGGCCAGGAGGTCTGCAAAGTCCATGCCGCCCTCCAGATCCTTCCCGTAGGAGTTCACATTCTGCCCCAGGAGGGTGATATCCTTATACCCCTCCTCCACCAGCCCCCGCACCTCGTCGAGGATGGCCGCCGCATCCCGGCTGCGCTCCCGCCCCCGGACATAGGGGACGATGCAGTAAGAGCAGAAGTTGTTGCATCCGTACATAATGGAGACCCAGGCCTTCACCCGGCTCTCCCGCACCACGGGCATGCCCTCGGCAATGGAGCCGTGCTCGTCGTCAATGGAGAAGAGGCGGCGGCGCTGGGTATAGACGGTGTGCAAGAGCTCGGGAAACCGCCAGAGGGCCTGGGGGCCGAACACCAGGTCCACATGGCGGTAGGAGGAGCGGACCTTGTCCGCCACCGTCCTCTGCTGGGCCATGCAGCCGCACAGGCAGATCACCTGCTCCGGCTTTGCGGCCTTGGCGTGGGTCAGCCGGCCCAGAAGGCCGTAGACCCGCTTTTCCGCGTTCTCCCGGATGGCGCAGGTGTTGATCACAATGATGTCCGCGGCCATGGGGTCCTCCGTAAAGCCGCAGCCCATCTCCTCCAGCATCCCCATGATGCGCTGGCTGTCGGCCACGTTCTGCTGGCAGCCAAAGGTGTCCACCATGGCCAGCGGCCGCCTGTCCAGCGCATCGGCGCGCCGGCGGAGCTTTTCGGTAAATTCTCTCTGCCGCTCCATCTGAGCGGGGGATATCAGTACATCTTCTCGGTTCAAAACAGCATCTCCTGTCCCGGGGCGGCGCCCCGGCATTCCTGCACAAGCAAGGGATTCACAATTCAGATTATTATACCATAAAAGGGGCGGAAATGACAAGAAATTTCCCATTCCGGGCGGCGCACTTTTTGCTATGCAAAAGCACAGCGAAAAACGGCCATGCGCCGCTTTCAGCGGCACGGCCATACAAGCAGAGCGCGTGGGCCGGGACGGCCCCCATGCGCGAAACTTCATGCGCTCCGGCTTTTGCCTGCGCGCACGGCGCGCTTTCAGCGCATGAAGTTTCAGACCCGTTTTCAGACCCGTTTTTTGAATAAACTGCAAATTTCTCCAAAACGGACTTTACCTCCCTCCGCTTTGTGGTATACTATATTCTGTATGAGTATCCAGAAAAAGGAGGAGAGCGCATGGAGAATCGCATCACTGTCAGCATCTGCGGCGAGGAGTACACGTTTACCGCCGAGGAGTCCCCGGCCTATATGCAGAAGGTGGCCGCCATGGTGGACAGCAAGATGGCGGAGGTGCTGGCCGGCGGCAAGGTCAGCCGCACCGACGCGGCGGTGCTGGCGGCGGTGAACATCGCCGACGAGTACCTCAAAAATCAGGGCAACAGCGAGAATCTCCGCAGCCAGCTGAAGGGCTATCTGGATGAGGCCAACCGCGCCAAGGCGGAGGCCAGCGACCTCAAGCGGGAGGTCTTCAAGCTCCAGCAGCAGCTGCAGGGCCGCAAGTAGCATGGAGATCCTCTCCCCTGCCGGCCACTGGGAGGCCATGGTGGCCGCCGTGCAGAGCGGGGCCGGCGCGGTGTATCTGGGCTTTGGCGACTATAATGCCCGGCGCGGCGCCAGAAACTTCTCCACCGAGGAGTTTCTGGCGGCAGTGCCTTACTGCCACCTCCGGGGGGTGCGGGTCTATGTGACTATCAACACCCTCCTGACGGACCGGGAGCTGGAGAAGGCGGCGGACATGCTGCTGACCGTCTCCCGCTCCGGGGCCGACGGCGTCATCCTCCAGGACTGGGGTCTTCTGCGCCTGGCCAGGTCCCTCACACCGGACCTGCCCCTCCACGGCAGCACCCAGATGACCGTCCACACCCTCTCGGGCGTTAAGCAGCTGGCGGAGCTGGGCATCCGCTGCGCGGTGCTCTCCCGGGAGCTGAGCCGGGAGGAGGTGGCCCATATTACGGAAAACAGCCCCATTGCCATTGAGATCTTCGGCCACGGCGCCCTGTGCATGTGCTACTCCGGCCAGTGCGCCATGAGCGCCCTCATCGGCCAGCGCAGCGGCAACCGGGGCAAGTGCGCCCAGCCCTGCCGCCTCCCCTATCAGCTGGACGGCGGCGGCAGCCGCCACCCCCTGAGCCTGAAGGACGCCTGCCTGGCGTCCCGGATGCCGGAGGTTTTGGATCTGGGCGTCAGCAGCCTGAAGATCGAGGGGCGGATGAAACGGCCGGAGTATGTCTCCATCGTGACGGAGATCTACAGCCGCCTGGAGCGGGAGGGCCGCGCCGCCACAGAGGAGGAGCTACGTACCCTGGAGCGGGCCTTCTCCCGGGAGGGGTTTACCCTGGGCTACTGGCTGGACCGGAGGGGGCCGGAGATGTTCGGCACCCGGCCGGCAAAGGCGGAGGAGCCAAAGGACCTCTTCGCCGGGGCCAGGGCCGCCTATGAGAAGGAAAACCGCCGGCTGGTGCCGGTGTCCCTCCATGCACAGATCACCCCGGAGGTCCCCGCCCGGCTGACGGTGTCCGACGGCGACGGCCACACCGTCACCGTCACCGGCGACGTGCCCCAGGCCGCCCGCACCAGGAGCCTCACAGCGGAGGAGGCGGAGGCCCGCCTCCGGAAAACCGGAGGCACCGCCTTCACGCCGGCGGCGTGCACCGCGGAGGTGACCGACGGCCTCTCCCTCTCCGCCGCCAGCCTCAACGCCCTGCGCCGCAGCGGCCTGGAGGCCCTGGCGGAGATCCGGGTCTCTCCTCCCCTGCGGCGGGAGGGTCCCCGCCTCCGGGTGGAAGGGGATCGGGGCCCCACCGCGCCCCCTGCCCTCACCGTGTCCCTGATGGATCCCGCTCAGCTGACAGAGGAGCTGATGGCCTGCGCGCCGGCGGCGGTGTCCCTCCCCATCCATCGGATGGAGGAGGCGGACCTTGCCCCCTGGCGGGGGGGCGATACCGTGTTCTCCCTGGAGCTGCCCCGCGTCTGGCGGGATCGGGACGAGCCCCGCCTGCGCCGCAGGCTGGAGGAGGGACTGGACCGGGGCTTTTCCGCCGTTCAGGTCCACAATATCGGCCATCTCCCCCTGCTGGAGGGCATCCCACTTATGCCCCGGGGGGACTATGGGCTGAATATCTTCAACGCAAATGCGTTAGAATTTCTCAGAGAGCGGGGCCTTGCCTCCTCCACGCTGTCCTTCGAGCTGCGCCTGGAGCAGATCCGGGACATGGTCAAGCCCCTGCCCTGCGAGGCCATTGTCTATGGCCGCCTCCCTCTGATGATCACGGAAAACTGCCTGGTGCAAAACCGCTGGGGCTGTGAGAGCCGGGACGGCCGCGGCCCCTGCCGCCGGGACCACCTGCTGCGGGACCGGCGGGGCGCGGCGTTCCCCGTCTGCCCTGTCTTCGGCTGCCGCAGCGAGGTGGAAAACAGCCAGGTGCTGTTTCTGGCCGACAAGCCGGATTAT
>CAJFPI010000102.1 GCA_904398675.1 uncultured Oscillospiraceae bacterium | reverse complement strand
TAGTCCTCCGGCCCTGTCCCTGTGTCCTGGAACAGGGCGGAGAGGGTGTCAAAGGCGGCGGGGGCCATGGCCGCGCCCATGTTGTTGGCGTCGGAGATCCCCTTGTCCACCACTTTTCCGCAGGTGACGTGGGTGATCCGGGGGCCTTTCCCCTCCCGGGCGAGAATGGTGCAGCCGGCGGCGGTGGCGGTCCACTGGGCTGTGGGCGGCCGCTGGGAGCCGTAGGGCACCGGCATGCGGTACTGCCGCTCGGCGGTGCAGAAGTGGGAGGAGGTCATGGCGGCCGCGGTGTCGGCAAAGCCGCCGTCCAGCAGCAGCGACGCCAGGGACAGGCCCTCCCCCATGGTGGAGCAGGCGCCGTACAGCCCGTAGAAGGGGATGGGAAAATCCCGGAGGCTGAAGGCCGAGCCGATGCACTGGTTGAGAAGGTCCCCGGCGAAGATATAGTCGATATCCTCCGGCTTGAGCCCCGCCTTGTCCAGCGCCCGGCGCAGGACCCGCCGCTGCATGGTGGACTCCGCCTTCTCCCAGGTTTTTTCCCCGAAAAAGCTGTCCTGACTCAGTTCATCAAAGAAATCTGCCAAGGGGCCTGCTCCCTCGTGCCGCCCGCCGATGTTGGCATGTGCGATCACATGGGGCGGGCGACTCAGCCGCAGGGTGCGGCTGCCGATCCTTTTGCCGATACAGCATCCCTTCTCTCCTGATTTCTGACGGTAGTTTGTCCGGGAATGAGCGGGCCTATGCAGCTTTTTGACAAGGCAGCAGAGGTGAAAAAAGGCCGGGGGCGGTCGTGAAGACCGCCGCCCGGCATGAGCGCCGCCGGCCATAACAGGCCGGCGCCCTGGAGAAACGCGGATCTGTTATGCGCCTGGATCCTTTTTATCGTTCAGATCCTTTGCCCGCATCCGCTCCAGCTCCCGCTTTTTGGCTGTCTCATGGCCCTCCAGCCACAAGAGCAGCAGGATGAGGGAAGGGAAGATGATCTGCCGCCAGTCTCCCGGCCAGTGGAGCATCCCCCGGACGCCCAGGAAAATCAGACAGCCAAACCACAGCAGCGGGACAACGCCCCCCAAGTACCAGAAACGGGGGCTGCGGCGGGAGGCCCAGATATGGAACCCGATCACCGCCAGGGCCGCCGCGATCAAAAGAAACGTCCTCATTTGCTCTTCTGCTCCTCTCTGTATTTTTCCAGGATCAGCTTTGCTGTATCCAGATCGATTTTTTCATCCACCGCCAGCCCTTTGATAAAGGCCTGGAACGGCTCCTCCTCCCGCTGATCGCTCACCTCGATCTTCTGGATCAGCCGGTCCAGCCGCAGGCGGACCGTGGGGTAGGAGACCTGGTAGAGCTTTGCGATTTCCTTCAAGGACCCGGACTTCAGGACAAAATTTTTGATAAATGCCGCATCCTCCGGCTCCAGGACCAGCAGCCACTGGGGAACCTCCGTCAGTTCCAATGGAATCCTCCTCTCAAATTTGATTAACTAAATTAAATATAACATAAATAAAATAAAAGTCAATAGTAAAAAATTAATTGATATAATTTTTAAATTTGTAGAAGGAAAGAGACGGTCCAGAGGGGGCGCCTGTAGAGGGAAAGGAAGTGCAGAGGAGAAGGGGATGGGGAGGAAAAAGGACTGGAAAACCGGGAAGGGAAGGCGTATAATAATGTCTGCTGAATCAACTGCAAAGGTGTTTATTCGGGCGGCGGATGCCGCGCAATTTCATAAAAACGGCGCAATGGAGCGGGTTTTATGGCATTCAGCCATTGTTGCAATGTGTATTTCCCCCGGCACGCCCCTGCGCCTGAACAGAGCCGGATGGCATGGAAAGCCAAGGCTTTCAATGCTTTCGCCTTTGTTCCGTACGCATTATAATCGGATGGACTTTGAAACTGGAAAGGAAGAGGAGGCGGCGATGATGGAGGAGACACGGACCATCGGCTATATCTGCCCCAGCTGCGGCCAGGCGGTGCTGGAGGAGCGGACGGTGTTCGGCCTTTCCGCCGGCAAACAGACCATACACTGCCCCTGCGGGAAGACCACCCTCACCGTGGAGACCGACGGGCTGCAGTATCGCGTGCAGGTCCCCTGCGGCGTCTGCGGCGGGGAGCACACGGCCCAGGTTTCTGCAGACGCCATGCTCCGGGGCCAGGGGATCGCTCTGAGCTGTCCCAAGACCCGGCAGCACTGCTGCTGCATCGGCGAGGGAAAACGGGTGCGCCCGGCGGTGCGGGAGCTGGCCATTGCGGCGGAGAAGTGGAAACGGCAGCAGGAGGAGCCGGAGGCATTTGTGGACGGGATCATCATGTATGAGATCCTCTCGGAGATCAAGGACATCGCCCAGCGGGGCGGCGTCTCCTGCGGCTGCGGCAGCACGGCCTACGGCGTGGAGATCCGGCCCGGCGCGGTGGATCTGGTATGCCGCAGCTGCGGGGCCAAGCTGCGCCTGCCCGCCGCCACAGACGAGGACCTGGATGCCCTGTGCTGCCAGGTGCGGCTGCAGATCCCGGGGAGGCCGGCGAAATGACCGCAGCGGCCTTTGCTTTATTTCTCGCGGGGCTTGCGGCCTGCCTTGCCAAGGGATGGAATGTGGCCTGGGCCCTGACAGGGGGGCTGTGCCTCTTCTTTCTCCTGGGCCTCTACCGGGGATTTTCCCCCGGGGCGCTGTGCGCCATGGCCTGGCGGAAGGGGAAAACGTCCATGGTGGTGGTCCGCATCCTCCTTTTGATCGGCGCCATCACGGGCCTGTGGCGGGCCGGGGGGACCATCGCCCTGTGCATTGTCTACGGTATCCGCCTCATTCAGCCCAGCCTTTTTTTGCTGGTGGCCTTTTTGCTGACAGCGGTGCTGTCCTACGCCCTGGGTACCTCCTTCGGCGTGGCCAGCACCGCCGGGGTGGTGATGATGGCCCTGGCCCGCTCCGGCGGCGTCAACGAGCTGCTGGCGGCGGGGGCGGTCCTCTCCGGGGTGTATGTGGGGGACCGGTGCAGCCCCGCCTCCAGCTCCGCGTCCCTGGTGGCGGCGGTGACGGAGACGGACCTCTACCGGAATGTCCGCTGCATGCTGCGCACAGGCCTTCTCCCCCTGGTGCTGACGGCGGCGATCTTCGCCGTGCTCTCGGTGCGAAACCCCATCTCCGCCGTGGACGAGGGGGTGCTCTCCGCCATGGAGGGGGCCTTCACCCTCACCTGGCCGGCCATTGTGCCGGCGGTCATTATCGTGGTGCTGCCCCTTTTCCGCATGCCGATCCACTATGTGATGGCGCTGAGCATTGCCGCCGGGGCGGCCCTCTCGATCCTTCTCCAGGGGCTGGACCCGCTGGAGACGCTGCGGGCTGCCATCCTGGGCTATTCCCCCGCCTCCCCTGCCCTCTCGGAGATCCTGGCCGGCGGCGGGGTGGTGAGCATGGCCTCCTCCTGCGCGGTGGTGCTGCTCACCAGCCTCTATACCGGTATCCTGGAGGGGATCGGCGCCCTGCGTTCCATGGAGGAGAAGGCGCTGGCCGCCGCCGGACGGGTGAAACGCCTTCCGGCCATGATCGGCGTCTCCCTTGCCTGCGTGATGGTGTTCTGCAACCAGGCGGTGGGGGTGATGCTCTCGGCGCAGCTGCTCCATAAGGCATATGACGACAGGGAGGAGCTGGCCATGGACCTGGAGAACACCGCCATCACTCTGGCGGGCCTGGTCCCCTGGAGCATCGCCAGCACCGTCCCCCTGGCCATGCTGGGGGTGGGGGTGGGGGCGCTGCCCTTCAGTGTGTTCCTCTGGCTGGTACCCCTGTGCTACCTCCCCACCAAGGGCCTGTTTTTCCCGGAAAAGCGGGAAGGGCAGGCGGATGATAGAAAGGAGCGATCGGTTTGATTACATTTCTGGCAAAGCGCCTGATCCCGGACTGGGAGCAGGTGACAAAGCCCGCCGTACGGCAGGCCTACGGCATGCTCTGCGGGATCGTGGGAGTTGTGCTGAATATCCTGCTGTGCGGGGGCAAGCTGCTGGCGGGCGCCATAACCGGATCCATCGCCATTACCGCCGATGCGCTCAACAACCTCTCCGACGCGGGCAGCTCTGTGGTGTCCCTTCTGGGGTTTCGCCTGGCCGGGCAGAAGCCGGACAGCGACCACCCCTTCGGCCACGGGCGGATCGAGTATATCTCGGGCCTTGTGGTGTCCATGCTGATCCTTTTGATGGGGGCGGAGCTGCTCAAAAGCAGCGTGGAGGAGATCCTCAGCCCGGGTGAGGTGGTGTTCAGCCCCCTGTCCCTTGGGATTTTGGCAGTTTCCATCTGTGTCAAGCTGTACATGAGCTTTTATAACCGGTCCGTGGGGAAGAAAATCTCCTCCGCCTCCATGGCGGCCACCGCCACGGACAGCATCAGCGACGTCTGCGCCACCACGGCGGTGCTGCTCTCCACGCTGGTGGGCCATTTTACCAGCCTGCAGATCGACGGCTGGTGCGGCCTTCTGGTGGCACTCTTCATCCTCTACGCCGGTTTCCGCTCCGCGGCGGATACCATCAACCCCCTTCTGGGCCAGCCGCCCTCTCCGGAGTTCGTCAAAGAGGTGGAGGATCGGGTGCTGTCGCACCCGGAGATCGTGGGCGTCCACGATCTCATTGTCCACGACTACGGCCCCGGCCGCCTGATGATCACCCTCCACGCCGAGGTCCCCGCCGACGGAGACATTTTGGCCCTTCACGATGTGGTGGATACCGTGGAAAACGAACTGGCGGATGACCTCCACTGCCTCGCCACCATCCACATGGACCCCATTGCCAACGATGAGGCCACCGTGGCCCTGCGCCGTGAGGTGGAGGCCCTGGTGCGGCAGGTGGATGCGCGGATCACCATCCACGATTTCCGCATGGTCCAGGGGCCCACCCATACCAACCTGATTTTTGACGCGCTGATCCCCTTCGACCTGCCTCTGGGCGACAAGGAGGTGGGGCGGCGGATCAAGGAGCTGGTCCGGGGGATGGAGGGGAACTACTTCGCGGTTGTCCGGGTGGAGAAGGGATTTCTGTAATCGCCCCCTGCAATGATGAGGGGCGGCAGAGCCCGTTTCCCCAGAGAAAACAGGCTCCGCCGCCCTTGTGTTGTTTTGGCTCGGAGCGCTACTCCCACGTCTCCCAGACCTCCGGCCGGTAGCCCACCGTCACCTCCCGGCCGTTGCGGACGATGGGGGTGTTGAAGAGCTGGGGGTTGTCAAAAAGCTTTTCCTCCGCCGCCTCAGGGGTGATGTAGGCCATGTACAGATCCGCGTAGGCCTTGCACCTGGTGTTCACCAGCTCCTCGTAGGAGAGCTTTTGGCGGACGCTGCGGTACTCCCCGGGGGAGAACCCCTTTTTGAAAAGGTCAATGTACTGGTACTTGATGCGGCGCTCCTTGAACCACCGCTCGGCCTTCTTGGTGTCGAAGGACTTGGAGGAGCCGAAGATTTGAATATTCATAAAATTTCTCCTTTGGAGGTGTGCAGTATGACAGAGCTGGAGCGGCTGCGGCAGTGGATTGCCGGCAGCGGCAACATCGTGTTTTTTGGCGGCGCGGGAGTGAGCACGGAGTCGGGGATCCCCGATTTCCGCAGCACCGACGGCCTGTACCATCAGCAGTACGCCTATCCGCCTGAGACCATTTTAAGCCATACCTTCTATAAAAGCAACCCCCGGGAGTTCTGGCGGTTCTACCGGGACAAGATGCTCTATCTGGACGCCCAGCCCAACGCCGCCCACCGGAAACTGGCCCAGTGGGAGGCGGAGGGGAAGCTCCGGGCGGTGATCACCCAGAATATCGACGGGCTCCACCAGAAGGCGGGGAGCCGGCGGGTGCTGGAGCTCCACGGCAGCGTGCTGCGCAACCACTGCGAGCGGTGCGGGAAATTTTACGGCGTGGAGCGGATCATGGAGAACAGCGGCATCCCCCGCTGCGACTGCGGCGGGCCCATCAAGCCCGACGTGGTGCTCTATGAGGAGGGGCTGGACCAGGACGTGCTGGAGCAGGCGGTGGCCGCCATTGCCCAGGCGGATGTGCTGATCATCGGCGGCACATCCCTGGTGGTCTACCCGGCGGCGGGGCTGATCCGCTACTACCGGGGGGACAAGCTGGTGGTCATCAACAAGACCGCTCTGGAGCAGGCGGGGGCTGACCTCACCATCCAGGCCCCCATCGGCCAGGTGATGGAGCAGCTGTAGCAACGAAAACGCGCCCAGGGTGCGGGGAAAGGACCGAAGACAGATGATTCGTGAGATGCGGAAAAGACGAGCGGTAGCAGCTGCAGAGGCGGGGGAAAGGAGGTAGATGCCAGTAATCGAACAGGAGGAAACGATATGAACAACCTACCGGATCCCAATGCGGTATTCCCCAACGCCTATCACACCTCATGCTTTTAAAAAATGTGGTGGCCGCCCCCAATATCACGGTGGGAGACTATACCTATTATGATGATCCCGTGGACCCCACGGGCTTTGAGAAAAACAATGTCCTCTTTAACTACCCGGAATTTGGTGACCGTCTGGTGATCGGAAAATTCTGCGCCATCGCAGCCGGGACGAAGTTCATTATGGGGCCGGCCAACCACCGGCTGTGCAGTGTGACCACCTACCCCTTTCATGTGTTCGGCGGGGCCTGGGAGGAGCAGACGCCGCCCCATATGGACCAGCTGCCCCGGAAGGGGGATACGATCATTGGAAACGACGTGTGGATCGGACGGGAGAGTGTGATCCTCCCGGGCGTGCGGATCGGAGACGGCGCCATTGTGGCCGCCTGTTCCGTGGTCACGAAGGATATCCCGGCCTACCATGTGGCCGGAGGGAACCCGGCCCGCGTTGTGAAACCCCGCTTTGACGAGGAGCTGCGGGAGCTGCTGCTCCGGTTTCGCTGGTGGGACCTCCCGCCACAGGAGCTGACGGAGCTGCTGCCGCTGCTGTGCAGCGGCGATCTGGACGCGGTGCGTTCGGCGCTGCGCCGGCGTCTGATGGAAAGAGAACGGAAATGACGGAGGGGCCTGCGCCTCTCTGTCCCGCTCCGCCGGGCCGGCGGATTTTGCGGAAAAGATGGGAAAATAAAGGTTGACAAATGGACGGGGAATAGCTATAATAAATCTGCTGTTCATCCCAAGAATAGAGAGATGCGAGTGTGCTGGAACTGGTAGACAGGCACGTTTGAGGGGCGTGTGACAACCGTCGTACGGGTTCAAGTCCCGTCACTCG
>CAJFPI010000101.1 GCA_904398675.1 uncultured Oscillospiraceae bacterium | reverse complement strand
TTTGGAAATCTGGTACTGGTCGCCCACCTTCAGGAAATACTTGGCCAGACGGGTGGGGGTGACATCGTCGATAATATTTTCCGAAAAGCCCCCCTTGCCTGCCTGCTCGATGGCCCGGCTGTCCACATCCGTGGCGAAGATCTTCACATCCCGCTTGACGTTCAGCTCCTCCATGACCTCCTGGAACAGGATGGCGATGGAGTAGGCCTCCTCTCCGGTGGAGCAGCCGGCGGACCAGACGCGGATGGGTTCTTCCTCCTTGGCCCGCTCCACGATCTTGTAGATGGCGTTGTACTTGAGCTTTTCAAAAAACGCCGGCTCCCGGAAGAAGTTGGTCACCCCGATCAGAATCTCCTTGGCCAGAATCTGAACCTCTTCAGCGTTGTCCCCCAGCAGATGGGCAAACTCCGTCAGACTGGGCGTGTGGGTGACCAGCATCCGCCGCTCAATGCGCCGGAGGATGGTAGAGCGCTTATAGTATGTAAAGTCGATACCGCTGGCGTTTTTCAGAATGGTGTAGATGTGAGACAGGGTCTCCTCCTCGGAGAAGGGGGATTCCTCTTCGGACAGAAGGCTGTCGCTCCGCAGCGGGCGCAACAGGGTTGGTGTGTTGGAAAAATTCAAAATTTCCTCGGCGATCTCCTCCGGGGAGAGGACAAAGTCCGCCAGACCCGTACTGATGACGCTCTTGGGCATCCCGTCGAACTTGGCGCTCTCCGGGGCCTGGGCGATGACCAGACCGCCGTGTTCCTTTACGAACTTGACGCCGTTGGTGCCGTCGGTGCCGGTGCCGGAGAGAACCACTGCGATGGAGTGCTCCTTTTTGTCCTCCGCCAGGGAGGAGAAGAAGATGTCAATGGGGTGGTTCAGGGTCACCGGCGCGTAGTCCGTCAGCTCCAGCTTGCCGCCCTTGATGGTCATGAACTTCTTGGGCGGGATCAGGTAGACGTTGTCCGGTTCCACAACCATGTTGTTCTCTGCCTGATAGACCGGCATCTCGGTGTGCTTGCTCAGGATGTCGGCCATCAGGCTCTTATAGTCCGGGGACAGATGCTGTACCACCACAAAGCTCAGCCCGCTGTTGGGCGGCATACAGCTGAAGAACTGCTGCAGCGCCTCCAGGCCGCCGGCGGATGCGCCGATGCCAATGACCAGGGGCGCCGGTGTGGGATTCATGCCCGCTGGCTTTTCCAGATTCTTGCCGGTGTTGCTCATTTCCGCTCCTCCTCGTTTTCGCCCTTCTGCTCTGCGGGTACCCTGTTGCGAAGATATCTTTCTTCAAATACGCCTGCCGGCAGAGGCTGATCGTAATAGTAGCCCTGGGCATAGGGACAGCCTATCTTCCGCAGGGTATCCAGCTGTCCCTGGGTCTCCACGCCCTCTGCCACACAGTTCATATGATGCGTGCTGCAGATCTGAACAATATCCTGAACCAGAGTCTGCCCGATGGGGTTTTCTGCCACGTCTGCAATGAGGCTGCGGTCGATCTTGATGGTGTCAAACTTCACATTGGTGAAGAGCGGCAGATTGGCGTACTGTGACCCGAAATCGTCCAGGCTCAGACGCAGGCCGCAGGCGTGGAACCGCTCCACGATCGCCCGGAACTCGGATGTTTCGATCCCGCCGCCCCGTTCTGTGATTTCCAGTTCCAGCGCCGACGCGGGAAGAGCCGGATAGCGGCTCTGGATCGCCAGCACAGACGCCAGCGTAGAGGGGTGTACCAATGTCATCCGGGAGAGGTTCACAGCTACCGGGACAGTGCCCAGGCCGGCGGCACGCCACTGCTCTGCCTGCGCAAGGCTCTGCTCCAGGACGAAGAGATCCAGCACCCGGATCACGCCGGACTCCTCCAGATATTCAATGAACTGGGCGGGCGGAATGAGCGTTCCGTCCTCACCAATCCCGCGCACCAGGGCCTCCGCACCGGAAAGTGCGCCGGTTCGGATGTCGAACTGGGGTTGGAAGTAGACGGTAAATCGGCCATCGTGCATTGCCTCGTCCACGGTGGAGGGGTTCTCCGCTTCAGCAGCCAGGGGCGGGATCTCAGCCGTGAGCTCGGCGTGTTCCGCGCGCATGGCTTTTTTGGCCTCCAGGGTCAGACGCTGCCCGGTAAAGACACCGTCCGCCCAGGCGCGTCCAATACGTACCTGCTTGGGATAACGGCGCTGAAGGATAGACCGCAGACGGCCGCACCGGCCCAGAAATACCTCGCGGGTGGTGTTGGGGTAGAAGACGACAAATTCCGCCTCCCGTGTGCGAAACAGCAGCGTCGGGCCGAAAAGCTCCGCCAATGTTTTGGAAATATACCAGAGCATCCGGCTCCCATACTCAAAGCCGTGCCGGCTTTTGACGGCAGAGAGGCCCGGAATATCCAGGGAGACCGCGCCCATGGAGCTGTAGTGCTCCGAGTTAAGGACATAGAGGGTCTCCATATAGGCACGCATATCCGGGAGCCCCATCAGCCGCTCAGTGGCTGCGGACGGCCGCTCCTCTCCGCTGAACCGCTCCCGCTGCTGCAGCATGAAGGGGATCAGCGTACTGAACAGCGCCGCGTCCGCCGGATGCTTTCGCGCATTTTCAATGCACAGGAATCCCAGCACCTCCTGCTGTGGATCCCGGATCAGCGGAAAGACGGTAAAATGCCAGGGCCGCTCCCGCGCTCCCTCCGTACCGGGCTCAACAGGGAGCGTCCGCGTGAGGAAGAGGGGCGCCCGTTTATCCATGCACTGCCTCAGCAGGGGGAACCGTTCCAGCTGCATGCCGGAGACCACCTGCTGGATGCTGCGCTTCCCGCCGCCCGTCCACTCGAAGGTCATGATGACCGCATGGCGGTTCTCTACCAGCATCAGGGTGTAGACCCGGTCGGCCCGGTAATAGGCACCGATGGTCTGCAGCACGCCCATGAGGGAGGCGTCCAGCGTTTTTGCCGTCAGCATGGCAGACACGCAGTCCAGGGCCACATCCTT
Source organism: uncultured Oscillospiraceae bacterium (assembly GCA_904398675.1). Taxonomy (GTDB): domain Bacteria; phylum Bacillota; class Clostridia; order Oscillospirales; family Oscillospiraceae; genus CAJFPI01. Next base: position 2,891 of record CAJFPI010000101.1, on the reverse strand, counting down.
TTCCCGCTCCGACAGCGGACGGTCCATCTCCGAGGTGTGGACGGAGATCCGGTCCTCGCCGGCATCGGACTGCAGCTGAGTCCAGTTCCAGTCCTCCCGCTCCTGTGCAAAGGCAACCGTGTCCGTTGCGGCACTCCACCAGAAGGCGCATACCCGGGAGGCCTGTGCCAGCATGGAGGGGTAATTCGCAGTCGCCGCAGGCATCAGGTCAATGCCGATGATAAAGCGGAGGCCGTTGTAGGCCGGGTCGGGGGACAGCATCCGGCGCAGCGCGGCGACCGCCTCCTCCAGACGGCGGCGCAGCGCCTCCTTTTCCACCACGTCGGGGAATACGGCGATTATCTGGTTGGGGGTGTACTGTCCTAGGAGACAGCTTCCGCCCAGCACCAGGGACAGGCCTGCGGCGATGCTGTAGCGTGTCCGGTCGGCACCTGCGGCAGGAAGCTGTTTTTCCAGGCCGCTGATCTGAAGAACCGCCACGGCGCGATTGCCGTTTTTCCGGTGGGAAAACAGGATTTCCGCCATCTGCTGCACGGTATCCCGCCTGAACAGCCGGCTGACCGGATCCCGCCGGGCACCGCTGCGGATCACCTGGTCGAAGTGCCGGGCGGAATCCAGCCGGATCAGGTAGACGAAGAGGTAGACATGTTGGGACACAGGCTCCTCAGCCAAGTAGAGAATATGGCGGATCCAGCGGATACTGCCGCCCCGGTCGGCCCGCCGGTATTCCGCACAGAGCCAGCGCTGTCCCGCATGGTAGAGCTGCAGCAGCCTGTCCCGGTCAAAATTGTCCAGGAAATCCTGCTGCTCTCCCTTACAAAAGATGTTCTGCTTTTCGGCCCGCAGGGCCTCGGAACAGGGAGTATCCTGCACCTGCCCGCTGAGATCGGCCCCCTCCAGCCACAGTGCCTCGATCTGATCCAGATCCAGGTTGGCCCTCATCCGCATCATGAGATCCGCCATCAGGCATTCCGGAAGCTGCTGCTGATCCGGGCACCAGCCCCCTGCCCCGGTGAAGGCCTGGGGCAAGTCCTCCAGCACGCCCACGGCCCGCACAGCCCGGCCCACATCATCGAACAGCATCCGATAGGAGATCGAGACCCAGCTGAAACAGCCGGTATTCCGGCGGCGGACGGCGAAATTGCCGAAACCCTGAACGCATCCGCCCAGCAGTTCCTGCGCAAACACCTGAAACTGGGCCACGGAATTGGGATGGATCCAGCCCCCCTCGATCAGATCATCCGGGAAAAGGCGGGAGCCGTCGCCGAGGGGATCTTCCTTCCCGTCCTGCTGGTATCGCCGAAATACCTTGCGGGAGACATCCACCTCCCAGAGCTGCGTGGCCGTCTGCTCAAAGGCCGTCTGAAGCCGCTGGATCTGTTCCTCCTGACGCAGCTGGGTTTCCTTGAACTGGGAGATGTCTGTGGTTGTGACCAGCATGACCGGGGAGCCGCTGTCATAATCGATCTGAGCGGCCCGGACATGCCACCAGAGCCAGCCTTTTCCATCCCCCGCTGAGACGCGGTGGGTGTGCTTTACCACCGCCCCCTGCCGCAGTCCTTCCCGCAGGGATTTGATCAGAGAGTTATAGTCGTCCGGGTGAATGAGATCCGTCAGCGGTTTGGGGAGTGGATAAGTGCCCGGTTCGCCGCCGATGATCCGGCAAAAGCTGGGGCTGACGTAAATCAAACGTGGGGCATCTCCCATCTCCAGCAGCGCCACGCCGCTGTCGATATTTTCCAGCAGGCCGCTGAGCGTAAGGGCATTGACAGGGCGGACATCCTGCGCCTTCTGATACTTTCCCTGGCTTTTCAGACAATATTGGTGCTTGCCGGCCTTCTTTGCCTTATAGAGGGCCAGATCCGCTGACTGATACAGGCTGTCAAATTCCTGTCCATGTCCCGCAAAGTGGACGCCTACACTGGCTGTTACATTGACGATCTTCTGATCGCCCAGAACCAGATGCAGCTTGTCACAGATCATGGCGGCCTTTGTGCGGATCAGCTCCTCGGTCAGCTGGCCGCACAGGAAAACCGCAAACTCGTCCCCGCCCAGGCGTCCTACAATATCGCTTGCCCGGGAAAGGCCGGAGAGGATCCGCCCTGCCTGCCGGATGGCCTGGTCGCCTGCCCGGTGGCCCAGCGTGTCGTTGATCTGCTTGAAGTTGTCCAAATCCACAATGAACAGCGCGCAGGTCTCTTCCGGTGTCATTGCCTGCAGGCGCTCCTGGATGGACTGCTCCATGGTCGCCCGGTTCAGAAGCCCTGAAAGCGCGTCTCTGGACGCACGCCGCTGCAGATCCTCCAGAAGAAGATCCTGGCTGGGGGCTTTATCCGATGTTCCCAAGTTTTTCCCTCTCATAGGCGCTTCCTCACTTCTTCGTCGATCTGGCCGCGCTGCCGGGCCTGCGGAGTTGTATGCCAATCCGGTGGCTCCGCGGGAACTGCAATGGTTGGAACCGCTACAAAATACAAATTATGTCAGTATAATCGTGAAATAAAAACGCCCGGGGCTGCGCAGCAGGGAGGGGCGTGTGCGGATCATGGACAGACAAACGGCATACGATGATGCCGGGGCGCCCGATCTGATACCAGTATGTTTCCAGCCGTTTGTCATGCCTTCCAAAAGCCCTGCATCGAAGATCCGGAGCGATTCCGACTTTGGAGTATAGTACTAGTTTACTTCCACTTGCCGCTTTTTGCAACATTTTTGTGGATAAGCGCCAGAGAAATCCCAGTTGCGTGGGGCGGCGGACTGGCCAAGGCCCATGCTATGCCTGCAGCAGAGGTGCCTGACTGTGAGAGGCGGAAGGAAACTTTACAGAAACCTGACGAAGAGCTGACGATTCCTGTATCGCCCGTAAAAGCGTCTTCCGGTATAATGATTGTGAC
>CAJFPI010000100.1 GCA_904398675.1 uncultured Oscillospiraceae bacterium | reverse complement strand
CTCATTCTAACAGCTTTGGCAACGATGCGGAAAAAAACACGGCTGGCTGCCGTGCCTTGAACCGTAAATATATTGTAATAGGAGGTGTTCCGTTATGGATCATCAGAAGGGCCGCAGAGTGGAAGGCCGGCAGCACGCCTCTTCCTCCGGCGGGCAGCCCCACCGGGTGTCCCCCAGCAGCGGCCAGCAGCGTCAGCGGAGCGCCAATCGGAAACGGAAGAATGGGAAACAGACGGGAAAGACCGTCTTGAAGGTAGTGGGGACACTGTGCCTGATCGGCGTTTTGTCCATCGGCATTTTTTCCTGGATTTTCATGACCTATGTGCGGACGTCCCTGGCGCCGGATCTGGAGATCGATCTGGATGACTTCACCATGAACCTCTCCTCCATCATCTACTATCAGGATGACAATGGGGAGTGGCAGGAGCTGGAGGAGCTGTTCGGCGACGAGAACCGGATCTGGGTGGACTATGAGGATATCCCGGAATACGCCTGGCAGGCTGCGGTGGCCATTGAGGACCAGCGGTTTTTTGAGCACCACGGCGTAGACTGGAGGCGGACGATCCACGCGGTATTCAACATGTTCTTCGGCATGCGGGATACCTTCGGCGGCTCCACCATCACCCAGCAGGTGATCAAAAATCTGACGGAGGACAACGAGGCCACCGTCAAGCGCAAGGTGACGGAGATTTTCCGCGCGCTGGAGCTGGAGGACAACTACTCCAAGGAGGATATCCTGGAGGTCTATCTCAACAAGATCTACTTCGGCCACACCGCCTATGGCATCGGCGCAGCGGCGCGGACCTATTTCGGCAAGGAGGCCAGCGAGCTGAGCCTTGCCGAGTGTGCCAGCATCATCGCCATCACCAATAACCCCTCCCTTTATGACCCCCTCTCCGACCGGATCATCTCCCGGGACACCGGCGAGCGGGACGAGAACGGCGATATCATCTACGAGGACTGGACCTGCAAACAGTGGAACAACTACCGCAAGGAGCTGATCCTGGGCGAGATGCTGGATCAGGGCTGGATCGAGCAGGAGGAGTACGACGCAGCCATGGCCGAGCAGCTCATCTATGTGGGGACGCCGGAATATGAGGCGCTTCACGGCAGCGAGGAGGAGCAGGAGGATGCCACGTCCAACAACAGCACCTGGTCCTATTTTGTGGATCTGGTGTTTGAGGATGTGAAAAACGGCCTTATGGAGGAGTGCGGCTACTCCGCGGAGACCGCCGTGGACCTGATCTACAATGCCGGCTACCGCATCTATGCCACTGTGGACCCGCAGATCCAGGAGATTGCCGAGAGCGTTTATGAGGACGTCAGCAACCTGAACTACCAGTCCTCCGACGGGCGGCAGCTCCAGTCCGGCATCACCATCATGGATCCCTATACCGGCGAGATTGTGGCCACGGTGGGCGGTATCGGAGAAAAGACGGGCAAGCGGACCTTCAGCTATGCATCGGCCAGGCGGCCCTGCGGCTCGGCTATCAAGCCGCTCTCCGTCTATGCCCCGGCCATTGAAAACGGGGTCATTACCCCCGCCAGCGTCTATGACGACTACCCCATCGAGCTGAACAGCCGCGGCACCGGCGGTTACCCGAAAAACGACCCCTCCCGCTACCGGGGGCTGGTGACGCTGAGCACTGCTGTGAAGTACTCGGTGAACACGGTTGCTGTGCGGGTCCTGCAGGAGCTGGGCTATGCAACCTCTTACGACTTCATGGTGAACAACCTCAATTTTGACCTGGAGACCTCAGATCTGGCAGAGGCCCCCCTGGCCATGGGCGGTTTCACCTATGGCGTCAGCACCATTGAGATGGCGGCAGGCTACTCCGCTTTCATTAACGAGGGCGTCTACACCACCCCGCACACCTATACGCAGGTGACCGATGCAGACGGCAATGTGATCCTGGACAACCCGTCCCAGTCCTGGCAGGCTATGAGCGACACCACCGCCTACCAGATCAACGAGCTGCTGCAGGAGGTCATGCGCAGCGGCACCGGCACGCTGGCACGGATCAGCGGCATGACCACCGCCGGTAAAACCGGTACCACCAGCGACAACTACGACCGCTATTTCATGGGCTACACCCCCTACTACTGTGCGGCCGTCTGGGTGGGCTACGGCAATAACACCACAGTCCGCGTCAGCGGCGGCAACCCGGCCGCCATCCTCTGGAACAAGGTGATGAGCCAGGTCCACGAGGGGCTGGAGGACAGGGATTTCTTTACCCCCAGCAGCGGCCTGAGCACCGTCCGCGTCTGTACCGCCAGCGGCCTCCTGCCCGGCGAGGGATGCAGCACCCAGTCTGTCACTGTCACAGCGGGCAATGAGCCCACGGAAACCTGCTCCATGCATGTCTCCGTGGAGATCTGCACCGAGAGCGGACAGATCGCCACAGAGTTCTGCCCGGCGGAATCCCGGGAGACCCGGACCTATCTCGACTATGCCCGGCAGACTGTCTATATCCCTGACGGCACAACTGTGACCGATCCGGAGACCGGCGAGGTGATCGCCACAGGGCGGCCCATTTCCGCAGAGGATGACGGGCAGCTGCTGCAGACCATCCAGGCGGGAGGCACATGCACCCTCCACGACACCTCTACCGGCTTAGACCCCAATGACCCCACAAACCCGGACGATCCCACCATCCCGGAGGATCCCACCAATCCGGGGGAGCATCCCAACGAGCCGTCTACCGACCCGGAGACACCGACCAATCCGGACGATCCGTCGGAGCCCTCCGAGCCGACACAGCCGGAGGAACCCACAGAACCTACCGACAGCGGCGGACTGAATAATTGGCTCGACGGCCTATTGGGCGCCTGAGTATGCCGGTCCCGCTCCATGCGGGGCCGGCATTTTTCCGGGCAGGCCGGGAGAGAAACAAAATAATTGTAAATTTCCTGTTTTCTTCACAGGTTTTCCTTGCAGTTCCGGCTGCTTTACGGTATAATGTTGTGTGTTTTGGAGAATGGACTCTAAAAGAAGTAAACGTGAAAGGACATGATGACCATGAGTGCATCCAGAGAGCGTAAAAAGCGCCAAGAATCTCAGGCCAGCGGGGCTGTCAGCAAGAAGGCTGCCCGTGCGGCGGAGCGAAAGGCTGCAGAGCGCAGGAGCAATATTCTCTATGCCTCTATCGCTGTTTTGTTTGTCATAATCGCCGTCCTCCTTGTGGTATACAACAGCGGTATCTTCCAGCGCAATGAGACCGCCGTTACCATCGGGGACGACACCTATACCGCCGCCGACCTGAGCTACTACTACTATCAGGCCCTCAACGAGGTTTACGCCTCCTCCTACGGCTACACCTCCATGATCGGCCTGGATCTCAACTCCTCCTTTAAGGACCAGGCCGCCTGGGGCAGCACCGAGGAGGATGCCCAGACCTGGGACGAGTATTTCAAGGAGCAGGCTGTGGAGATGATGCGGTATGTGACCGCAGCCAAAGCTGCCGCTGAGGAGGAGGGGTTCACCCTCTCTGAGGACGATGAGGCCTCCATCACAGACGCCATTGACTCCATGAAGTCCTCCGCCTCCTCCAACGGCTCCTCCTACAGCTCTTATCTCAAGAGTGTCTATGGCAACCTGATGACCACGGACTGCTATGAGAAAAATGTCCGTGACAGCGTGCTGGCCTCCGCCTACGCCACTGCCTATTCCGACAGTCTGACCTATACCGCAGATGAGGTGCAGGCCGTCTACGAGGCGGATCCCGCCGCCTACGAGAAGGTAGAGTATATGCTGGTCACCATCGACGGCAGCGCCGAGAGCACCGAGGATGAGGAGGGCAACACGGTGGAGCCCACCGAGGAGGAGACTGCCGCAGCCTGGAGCAGTGCACAGGATACCGCCCAGCTGATTTTGGACTCCTATGACGCGGGCGAGGATCTGGAAACTGTGGCCGAGGACTTCGACAACGCCACCTACTCCTATTCCGAGGGCGCCAGCAACAGCAGCACCGGCGCGTATGTGGAGTGGTGCTTTGAGGATGGCCGCCAGGCCGGCGACACCACCATCATTGAGGACGAGGACAACAGCACCATCTATGTTGTCGTTTTCCTCAACCGCTATCTGGATGAGACAAAGACCGTAAACGTCCGTCACATTCTCATTACCGAGGACAGCGTGGATGTAGCGGACGATGTGGTACCCATGGACGAGGAGATCGAGGCCCGCGCCGAGGAAGTCCTCGCCATGTGGGACGGCACCGAGGATGGCTTTGCCGATTTGGCCCGGGAGTACTCCCAGGACAGCACCGCCTCTGACGGCGGCTACTACCATGTGGTCAAGGACCAGACCGTGACAGAGTTTGACGCGTGGTGCTTTGACGACGCCCGGCAGAGCGGCGACACCGCCATTATTCACACCACCTACGGGTATCACATTATGTACTTCGTGGGCGATGATCAGCCGGAGTGGTATCTCACCGCTGAGGACAGCCTCCGCAGCGAGGACCTCACCGCCTGGGAGGACGATCTGGTCGCCCCTTATGAGGCAGTTACCCACGAGAAAGGCATGGGATATGTAGGGAGATAACCCTTTCCTATTGCACGGAAACCGGCCCTGCCGCGCAGGGCCGGTTTTTTTGCGCAGAGGGATCGCTGAAACGGAGGGATTTTCAATGGATGAACTGCTGCTGCGCAGCGAAATGCTGCTGGGCCAGGCGGCCATGGAACGGCTGCAGCGCTGCCATGTGGCCGTCTTCGGCCTGGGGGGAGTGGGCAGCTATGCCGCCGAGGTGCTGGTCCGCTCCGGCGTAGGCATGTTGACTCTCGTGGACCAGGACACCTATTCCGAAAGCAACCTGAACCGCCAGCTGGGGGCGCTGCACTCCACCCTGGGGCAGCCCAAGGCGGAGGTCACGGCGCGGCGGCTGCTGGACATCTCCCCCGCCTGCCGGATCCGCCCCATCGTCGGCACCTATACCGCGGCAGACCGGGAACGGTTCTGGGACAGCTACGACTATGTGGTAGACGCCATCGACCTGGTCTCCTGCAAGATCGATCTGATCTGTACGGCTTTGGACCGGGAAATCCCCATCATCTCCGCCCTGGGGACCGGCAACAAGCTGGACCCCACCCAGCTGCAGGTGACGGACCTCGGCAAGACCAGAGGCTGTCCCCTGGCCCGGGTGCTGCGCCGGGAGCTGGGGCGGCTGGGCATCCGGCACCTGAAGGTGGTCTACAGCCCGGAGGAGCCCCAGCCCTGCCTTCCCCTGGAAGCGCCTCCCCCGGGCCGCCGCAGCGTCCCGGGCAGCGTGGCCTGGGTGCCGGCAGCGGCAGGACTGATGCTGGGGGGCGCGGTGGTGATGGCGCTGACGGAGGGGCTGCGCCCCGGGGAGGGGAACAAATGGTACTGACAGGAACGATTGTGAACGCCCTGGGCATTCTGGCCGGCGGCGCCGCCGGCCTCGCCGCCCACAAGCTCTGGAAACAGGGGATCCCGGAGCGGTTCAGCGACATGGTGCTCAAGGGCGTGGGGTTGAGCGTGCTGTACGTGGCCTTCTCCGGCATGCTGGATGGCAGCAAGGTTCTGGTCATCGTCTTATCCCTGGTCTCCGGCGCGATCATCGGGGAATGGATCAATCTGGACGGTAAAATGACATCCCTGGGCAATGCGCTGGAAAAGCGGTTCAGCCACGGCCAGAGCGGCGCCTTCTCCCAGGGCTTTCTCTCCGCCACCCTTCTCTTCTGCGTGGGCACCATGGCCATCAAGGGCTCTTTGGATTCCGGCCTCATCGAGGACCACAGCACCCTCTTTGCCAAGGCGGTGATGGACACGGTGCTGGCCCTGGTGTTTGCCTCCTCCATGGGCGCCGGGGTGCTGTTCTCCGCCGTCCCCGTCTTTCTCTATCAGGGGGCCATCGCCCTGCTGGCCGCGGCGGCCCAGCCCTTTTTAGGCGATGCGGTGATCGCGGAGATGAACTCGGTGGGCTCCCTGCTGCTCTTTGCCCTGGCCCTGGACATGCTGGGGGTGCTCCACCTGCGCCTGGCCAACTTCATCCCCGCTATGTTCTTCCCCATCCTCTACTGCCGCTTTCTCTAAATCAATATCATTCCCCGGAAGGCACGAAAAGAGCGTCCGCTCCTTTTTTAGGAGCGGGCGCTTGCTTTTCAGCAGGGGGCCTGCCTCTTTCTTATTTTTTCAGCAGGTCATAGCCCAGGCCGTAGGGCTTGCCGGGGATGAACTTACCCTGTCCGCCGGTGGCGCCCAGGTAGGTGATGCCGTCCATGACCACCTCTTTGATCTCGCCGAGGTACTTGCCCTTCTCCACCACCACGTTTCCGCGCAGCAGCACCGTATCCGCCCGGCCCTTCTGCTCCAGGCCCTCGAACACGTTGTAGTCCACACCGGTAGGGTTGGTCTCCAGGGTGATGGTCCCCCGGTAGGTGGGGTCAAAGAGCACCAGGTCCGCGTCAGAGCCCACGGCGATAGTCCCCTTGCGGGGGAAGATGCCGTTGAGCTTTGCGGGGAGGGTGCAGCACACATCCACAAACTTCTGCCGGGTCATGCGGCCGGCCTCCACGCCATAGGTCCACAGGGCGTTGAGCCGGTCGCCTGCGCCGGGGCAGCCGTTGGGGACCTTGCGGAAGTCAAAGCGCTGGTTCTCCTCATCCCAGCCCCAGTCCTTCTGGGCCTGGGGCGTTCCGGAGTTGTCGGAGCCGCAGACAGACAGCCAGTCCTCGTTCAGCGCCTTCCACAGGTAGTCCTGGTTCTCCTTGTCCCGCAGGGCGGGGGAGCAGATCCACCGGGCCGCCACATGCCAGTCGGGGTGGTCCATCTTGTGCTTATCCAGCACCAGGTAGTGGGGGCAGGTCTCGCCGATGATGGCCTTCCCCTCCGCCCGGGCCCGGCGGATCTCCTCGCCGGCCTCGATGCAGCTGACATGGACAATGCACATGGGGCACTTCACCGCATCGGCAAACCGGATGGCCCGTGAAACCGCCTCTGCCTCGCCGTAGGGCGGACGGGTCATGTAGTGGTACTTAGCCTCATAGTGGCCGGCGGCCGCGGCGTCGTTGCGGCACTTGTCCAGAACGTCCGGGTTCTCCGCGTGGACCATCATCAGCATGCCGCACTTCTGGGCGGCCTCCAGGCAGTTGAGCAGTTTCATGTCGTCCATGTAGAGGGACGTGCCCTTGTAGGCCATGAACAGTTTCATGGACGGCACGCCCATCTCCACCAGCTTGGGGATCTCGGAGAGGGTCTCATCCGTATAGTCGGTGCAGCAGGCGTGGAGGGCGATATCCGGCGCCACCTTGCCCTTGGCGCGGACATTCAGGCGGTAATTCACCGAGTCCACCAGATTCATCCCCGGCTCGTTGGTGCAGAAGTCCACGATGGTGGTGGTGCCGCCCTGAAGGGCCACCCAGGTGGTCTCATAGGGCTCGTTGGTGGTGACGCCGTCGGTGTTGAGTGCCTCGAAGTGGGCGTGGTTGTCCACGCCGCCGGGCAGGACATACATCCCCTCCGCATCGATCTCCCGGTCAAAGGGGCCGTCAAAATGCATGCCGATGGCGGCGATCTTCTCCCCCTCGATCAGGATGTCCGCCTTGTACTCGTTTTCCGCTGTAACGATGGTACCATTTTTCACCAGGACGCGCATAGCTGTTCACTCCTCCAATTCTTGTAAAATTTCGTTCAAATCCCACAATTTTTCTGTTCTTCCTGTCTCCATGGTACCACAGGTTTCCCATAGTGTTAATTCGAATTAGTTTTTTCAGAATTTGAATATTTTAAATTCTATGCCGCTGCCCCACGCCCCCCGATTTACTTTTTCCTCTTCCCGTGCTATAGTGTAAAAACAGGAAGTTTATTTCCGGAGAGAGGAGGAATGGGATGCAGGTCAAGCAGCTGATCTCCTTTATCACAGCCGCCCAGACAAAAAACATGGCCCAGACCGCCCAGGCCCTCAACTACTCCCACTCCACGATTTTCGGGCATATGGAGGCCCTGGAGCGGGAGTTCCACACCAAGCTCTATCTCCGTACGCCCCACGGCATCGAGCTGACGGAGCAGGGGGAGCTGTTTTTAGCCTATGCCAAGCAGTTCATGCGGCTCTACGACGAGGCCCTGGCCGCCATGTCCGCTGTCCACCAGTCCCGGCTGCGGGTGGGGGCCAGCGAGGCCTCCGACCTGTGCCTGATGCACAATATCCTCCAGGAGTTTGTCGCTCTGTATCCGGCTGTGGAGCTGGAGTACAGCAAGCTGACTGTAGACGTGGCGCTGTCCAGGCTCTCAGCCAACACCTGCGACATCGCCTTCCTCTCCGAGTGCGGCTACCGGCCGGAAAACGTCTCTGCCTCCTATCTCTGCACGCTGCCCCTGGTGTTCGTCTCCTCCCCCACCTACTTCTCTGCTCAGCAGCAGCCGGGGCTGCCCAGGCTGGTCAGCTCCAATACCCTGCCGGTGGTGCGGGAGACCCTGCAGACGGTGGGCGTAGATTTTGACCGGGCGTTTTCCTCCCTTATGATGGTGGGCGATCTCAACACCATCCGCCAGCTGCTGCTGTATAACCGGGGGATCGCCTTTCTGCCCTACCCCTATATCAAAAGAGACCTGGAGGACGGGACACTGGTCCGCGTGCCGGAGCTGATGGAGGAGATCTATCTCCACACCTATCTGGTCACCCCCTCCCCCAGCCGGATCGGCCCCCATACCAAGTCCCTGATGGATCTGGCCTTCCAGCGGTATAACCCCAGCCGCCTGACAGAGGGCAATATGATCCGCTAGGCCGCCCTGCAAAAATGCCCTGCGCTCTTATCGAGCGCAGGGCATTCCTCTTCCATATGTCTCCGGCGGTCCCGCAGTCAGTCCCCCATGCTGAGGCCCAAGGCGCGGGCGGCCTTCACCAGCTCGCAGTCCGGCGGGACTGTCTTCAGCTTTCCCGCCACCTCCTTCAGCGGCACAGGAACCACCTGATCATTTTGCAGCGCCACCATATACCCAAACTTCTTCTCCCGGATCAGCTCCGCCGCCGCCACACCGAATCGGCTGGTCAGCACCCGGTCCGCCGCGCAGGGAATGCCGCCCCGCTGATAGTGGCCGGGGATGGTCACCCGGATCTCCTGCCCGGTGAGGGAGCGCAGCTCATCCGCCATGCGGTAGGAGACAGAGGGATAGGCCATGGCCGTCCGGGTGTTTTTGAACTCCTTCTTGCTCATCTTCGCCTCCGCCTGGCTGATGGCCCCCTCCGCCACGGCCAGGATGGAGAACTGCTTGCCGCTCTCCTGCCGCCGCCGGATCGCCTCGGCGATCTTCTCCGCCGAATAGGGGATCTCCGGAATCACAATCACATCCGCCCCGGAGGCGATGCCGGCATAGAGCGTCAGCCACCCGGCCTTGTGGCCCATGATCTCCACAATGAAGACCCGGGAGTGGGAAAAGGCGGTGGAATGGATGGAGTCAATTACCGCCGTGGCGATATCCATGGCG
>CAJFPI010000099.1 GCA_904398675.1 uncultured Oscillospiraceae bacterium | reverse complement strand
GGCCTACGGCCCCATCCTCCAGGGCCTCAACGCCCCCATCAACGACCTCTCCCGTGGCTGCAACGCCGACGAGGTCTACAAGATGGCGATTATCACCGCCGGGATGAAATAAGGTCTTCCCTGCCATCTTGGAGAGCTCACCGCCGCCGGTGCGGCGTGCAAGGGTTCCGCGCAGCGAAAGCCTTGGCAAGGGGCGATTCAGTCGCCCCGCGCAGGTAAAATTCAAAAGGGCTCCCGTGAAATCGGAGATTTCATGGGAAATCTGCAAGATGGCGATTATTACCGCCGGGATGAAATAAGGGGCCGGTGTTCCCTGCATATCTGAAGAAACCGGCAGCTGTCCCAATCGGACGGCTGCCGGTTTTCTGTTTGCGTGCGGGGAAGGAATTTCCCGGGAAAAGAAAATTGACAACAGGGGAAAAAACTTTATAATATGGTATTGCCTGTCAGATGGAGCGACGCTGTGTCCAATCGGACAGAGCGCGTGAAATTGCGGGGAGATGCCTATGTCGAGACAAGAAAATATGCGCTGCTACCGGGCGGGGATGCGGGACGGCCTGCCCATCGCCCTGGGCTACTTCGCTGTGGCCTTCACCCTGGGGATCGCGGCAAAAAACGCCGGATTTTCCGCCCTTCAGGCCCTGGTTGCCAGCCTTACCAACAACGCCTCCGCCGGGGAATACGCCGCATTCAGCCTCATTGCCGCCGGGGCGGGCTATCTGGAGGTGGCGGTGATGACCCTGGTGGCCAACGCCCGGTATCTCCTGATGTCCTGCTCCCTGAGCCAAAAGCTCTCGCCCGAGACGCCCCTGCGCCACCGGCTGCTCATCGGCTACGACGTTACCGACGAGATCTTCGGCATCTCCATCGCCCGGCCGGGATACCTCAACCCCTGGTATACCTACGGGGCCATGACCGTGGCCATCCCCGGCTGGGGCAGCGGCACCTTCCTGGGGGTGGTGATGGGCAACATCCTTCCCCTCCGGGCGGTGAGCGCCCTGAGCGTGGGGCTCTACGGCATGTTCCTCGCCATTATCATCCCCCCGGCCCGGAAAAACCGGTTGATCCTGGCCCTGGTGGCCATCAGCTTTGCCGCCAGCTATGCCGCAGGCCGGCTGGAGATTCTGGCCGGGATCTCCTCCGGCGTCAAGACCATTGTGCTGACGGTGGTCATTGCCCTGGCGGCGGCTGTTTTATTCCCGGTAAAAGAGGAGGAAGACCATGGAGCATAATATCTGGCTGTATATTCTGGTGATGGCGGGGGTCTCCTATCTTATCCGGGTGACGCCCCTGGTGCTGATCCGCCGGGAGATCACTAACCGCACCATCCGCTCCTTCCTCTACTATGTGCCCTATGTGACGCTGGCGGTGATGACCTTCCCGGCTATCATTGAGGCCACCCAGAGCACATGGTCCGGCCTTGCGGCCCTGGCGGTGGGGATCGCGCTGGCATGGCTTGGCTGCGGGCTGTTTCCGGTGGCGGTGCTCAGCTGCCTTGTGGTGCTGGTGACGGAATTTTTCCTGGTGTGACCCTGGTGTGACAATAAAGAGAAATAGAAAGCGCCCCTGGGGATATTTCCCCAGGGGCGCTGTGATATGATCCCAGCCTATTATACCCGTTTCCACACCGCGCCGTCCTTGGTATCGGTGATCTCGATGCCCTGGGCCTTCAGCTCGTCCCGGATGCGGTCCGCTGTGGCAAAGTCCCTGGCCTTTTTCGCCTCCGCGCGCTGGAGCACCAGCGCGTCGATGGCCGGATCCCCCTCCCCGGTGATGGTAAAGCCGCCGGCGGAGGCCGTCTGGGCCTTGGCCTGCTCGGCGCGGGTGCTGTCCGCCTTCTCCAGAAGGCTCAGGCTCAAAACGCTGTCAAAGCTGGCCAAAATAGCCCGCTTGGTGGCGTCATTGGTTTGGGCCTTCAGCGCATCGTACAGCAGGGTGATGCCCATGGAGGTGTTGAGATCGTTGCCCACCTGCTGGAGGAATTTCTCCTTGCAGGCATTTACCGCCTCCTCGTCCACCTCCCCCTCGGGAGAGAGGGCGGCGATGCGGCGCAGCAGTTTCTGATAGGCCCCCTGGGCGTTGGTGAGGTTCTCCCAGGAGAAGACCAGGGCCTTGCGGTAGTGGCTCTGGAGGCAGAAGAACCGGTAGCTCAGGGGATCATAGCCCTTCTCCTCCAGGAGGGAGACGGTGAGGAACTCCCCCTTGGACTTGCTCATTTTCCCGGAGGTGGTGTTCAGGTGGTGGACATGGAACCACTGGGCGCACCAGGGATGCCCAAGATAGCTCTCGGACTGGGCGATCTCGTTGGTGTGGTGGGGGAAGGCGTTGTCCACGCCGCCGCAGTGGAGGTCCAGGTACTCCCCGTTGTGCTTGAGGGAGATGCCGGTGCACTCGATATGCCAGCCCGGGTAGCCCACCCCCCAGGGGGAGTCCCACTTCAGGGCCTGGTCCTCGAATTTGGACTTGGTGAACCAGAGGACGAAGTCGTTTTTATTGCGCTTGTTGGTGTCCTCCTCCACGCCCTCCCGGACGCCCACGGCCAGATCCTCCTCGTCGTGGTCATTGAAGATATAGTACCTGGGCAGCTTGGAGGTGTCGAAGTACACGTTGCCCCCGGCGAGATAGGCGTACCCCTTGTCGATGAGCCCCGAGACGATCTTGATATATTCATCGATGCAGTTGGTAGCCGGTTCCACCACATCGGGCCGTTTGATGTTCAGCTTTTCACAGTCGGCAAAAAAGGCGTCGGTATAGAATTTGGCGATCTCCATGACGCTCTTGTGCTCCCGCTTGGCCCCCTTGAGCATCTTGTCCTCGCCGGTGTCGGCGTCCGAGGCCAGGTGGCCCACGTCGGTGATGTTCATAACCCGGTGGACGTCGTACCCCTCATACCGGAGGAATTTCTCCAGCACGTCCTCCATGATATAGCTGCGGAGGTTTCCGATGTGGGCAAAGTGGTACACCGTGGGGCCGCAGGTGTACATCTCCACATGGCCGGGGGTGTGGGTGACAAATTCGCTCTTTTTATGGGTGGCGGAATTATATAGATACATGGATCATTCTCCTTTCAGTTCCTTCAGTTCCCGCTCCAGCTCCTCCACCCGGCGGGTGAGGGCCTCCAGCTTTTTGATGGCCGGGTTTTCCACGCTGGTCTGATCCACCTCGTCGGCGTAGTGGCGGATCTTTTCCCCGTTAACCCGGACGATCTGGGCCGGGACGCCCACGGCGGTGGCGTTCTCCGGCACGTCCTGGATCACCACCGCGCCGGCGGCGATGCGGGCGTTGTCGTGGATGGTGATGGGGCCCAGCACCTTGGCCCCGGCGCCGATCATCACGTTGTTTCCAATGGTGGGGTGGCGCTTTCCCAGCTCCTTGCCCGTGCCGCCCAGGGTCACGCCCTGGTAGACCAGCACGTCGTCCCCAATCTCGGTGGTCTCGCCGATGACAAGGCCGTTGCCGTGGTCGATCACCAGGCGGCGGCCGATCTGGGCCCCGGGGTGGATCTCGATGCCGGTCCAGAACCGGCTCCACTGGGAGACGCACCGGGCCAGAAAGCGCAGGCGGCGGCGGTAGAGGGCGTGGGCCAGACGGTGGTAGAGAATGGCATGGACGCCGGCATAGAGGAGAAAGATCTCCAGCTTGCCCCGGGCGGCGGGGTCCCGCCGCTGATAGGCGCCCAGCGTTTCGCGCAGTCGAATCATAGATGGTATGCCTCCAAGGGGAAATCATATGCATGGGAGAAAGAAGCGCTGAACGGAAAGCGTGAGCCTGACGGGACGAAAAACGCCTCTCTGTCCCATGGGACAGAGAGGCGTCAGGCGCGGTTCCACTCTCACGTTTCACTCATTGGGCCTGTATCGTGGCCCCCACGGAGGGCATTACCCCTCCCGCTCCCGGACGCACTTCCCCACACGCGGCAGCAGGACGGCTTACAGCCGGTGGCCGTCCCTCTCTGGGCGCCTTGGCGCGGGTACTCTTTCCGTTCTCAGCGGTTTTCTCATATCTGCTTATTCAGTATATTACCAGCTGCCGCCCGCTGTGTCAACCCCGCCGGCGGCAGTTTATGCGGCGGTATCGTCCCCGCTGCCGGAGGCGTCGCCGCTGTCGGACGCCTCCTGATTCAGCGCCAGCATATCCTTCACAGCGGAGTGGAGGGCGGTATAGGTCTGGTAGTCGACCTGGAACTGCTCCACGTCGAATGTATTATAGGCGTCGGAGAAGGTGACGTCCGCGTTGTCGATGGCTACGGTGAGCAGCTCTGAGAGGTACCGGTCCGCCACATACTCCCGGATGGGCTTGCGCATGATGATGTGGTAGCCGTACTCTGTGGTGACGATGCCGCTGAACTCATTTTCCTCCAGGGCAAAGGCGGCGTCCTTGAACTCCTGCACATAATCGGAGTCCTCCGTCAGCAGGTAGCCGTTGGGATAGTAGGCCCGGCCGGTATCCTCGCTGATGTTGTCGGCCAGGTAGTTGAACAGCAGGGACGCCTCGCTGGGATCGGCGGACCGGAGGGTCTGCAGCAGCTGCTCCATGGTGGCATACAGGGCCTGGTTTTCCTCCTCGTCCTCGCCGGTGAGGAGCAGGATATGGTCAGCCAGGATGGTGTCCTCCGTGATCCCCTCATACTGATAGAGCACCTCGTCTGTGATGTACAGCGGAGAACCCTCCTCCGTTACGGAGGCCAGCATTTTGGCATAGAGATAGTAGACCCGGGTGAGACGCTGGTTCATCTCCTCTGTCAGGCCCATGTCCCAGAGATAGGCCTGATAGGCCTCCTCGCCGCCCAGCTGCTGGGCCATGGTGTCCAGCTCCGCCTGGACGGACTGCTCCTCCTCGTCCGTCAGTGTAAAGCCGTACTGATCCGCCCAATTTTCCACGATCATATAGAGCTTGGCGGTATTCAGCG
The DNA here is from genome assembly GCA_904398675.1 of uncultured Oscillospiraceae bacterium. Taxonomy (GTDB): domain Bacteria; phylum Bacillota; class Clostridia; order Oscillospirales; family Oscillospiraceae; genus CAJFPI01. Next base: position 9,224 of record CAJFPI010000099.1, on the reverse strand, counting down.
TCTCCTCCAGCACCAGATACCGCACGGTCTCCCCCTCAGAGACCTCCTCGTCCCATTTGAGAAGGCCGGCGTCGTCCACCCAGTCTGAGACAGTGGACACGGAGGACATGGTGTACACCAGCCAGTAGAGGTACATGCCCACGGTTATGTCCTTCCCATCCGCCGTCAGCATCACAGCGTCCGGATCCATGCCGGTGACCTCGTAAAACAGCCCTTCCTCGCTCCCGGCTGTCGGAGCGTCCTCCTCCGGGAAGGAACAGGCAGTCAAGGAAACGGTCATGAGCAGCGCCAGCAGCAGCGCGGAGATTCTTCTCATATCCAAAGATCCTTTCTCTTGTCAGATCAGCGGCAGGACGGCGGGTCCCGCCGCAGTTTCATCAGTATATCATATTCCCGCCGCCCCCGCAACCATTTCCTGTCACCCCGGGCGCTGGAAACTGCCCCTTGACATTTGCTGCGTTTAGCGATACAATGATTACGGTAAACGTAATAAGGGGGGCGGATTATGCGGGACAATGAGCGGGGCGGCGCATTGACAGAGGTGACATTTTTTATTCTGCTGTCCGTGTTTACGCCGCGGCATGGCTATGCCATCATGCAGTTTGTGGAGGAGCAGACGGCAGGCCGCCTGACGCTGGGGGCGGGGACGCTGTACGGCGCGCTGAACACCCTGGCGGAGAGAGGGTGGATCGCTCCCCACGGCGAGAGGGGCGGCCGCCGGCGGGCCTACTGCATCACGCCGGCCGGCCGGGTGGCGGCGGAGCGGGAGCTGCAGCGGCTCCGCACCCTGGCGGAAACGGCGGAGCGGATCATGGCAGGACAGGAGGAGACAGAGCATGGATAAGCAAAAACGGTGTATCCGCTATTTCGGCCCCTTTCTCGGGGCCCAGGAGCGGTGGCTGAACCGGATGGCGGAGAAGGGATACCGGTTGACGGGAACCGGCGTTTTGGGATACGCCTTTGGCCCCTGCCGGCCCGGGCAGGTGCGCTACTGCGTGGAGTGGGTGGGGGAAAAGTCACCGGAGAGCGCCGGGGACTATCGGGCCTTTCTGGAGGGCCTGGGCTACCGGGTGCTGGAGAAGAACGTCAACTGCAATCTCTCCCTGTGGAAGCTGCGCTGGCGGCCCTGGGCGGAGCGGGGCGGCCAGCTGGCCGCCGGCGGGAGAACCTTTGGCCGGGAGATCTTCCTGGTGGAGAAGGACAACGACGGCAGGGATTTTGTCCTCCACACCGCCCTGGCGGACCGGCGGCAGTACCTCCGCCGGGTACAGGCGCCGTGGCTGTGGCTGGCGCTGTTTCTGGCCGTGCTGGGCATTGGATACGGCCCGCCGCTGTGGCTCCTTTCAGCGCTGCTGCCCCTGGCGCCGGCTCTGGCGCTGCAGGCCCAGATCGGGCGGCTTCGCCGCCGGGAACGGACAGAGGAATAGGCGGCTGCCAGCCTGCGGGAAAGCGGGACGCGTGGAAGCCCAAGGCCCATATTTTACAGGGAAGGCCCCCGGCAAAAGCCGGGGGCCTGTTCGCGCGGTGTTCCGAATTACTGCTCCAGCATGGACAGCCCTTCAGAGAGCTGGGTGGCGGCCTCAGTCAAATCAGTGACGCAGTCCGCAACGGCAGTGCTGTAGTCCTCTGCAGTCATCTCCCCGTCCAGCAGCGCTGTGGCGCTGTCACACAGAGTGTCGATGGAGTCTGCAAAGAGGGTGCTGCCCTCAGAGATCTTGGCGTGGGCCTCTGCGAACGACTCGGGAGGATTGGAGATGGAGGCCAGATCACGGAGCGGGGCGGAGAGCTCTCTCATGGTTTCAAGACCCGCCCGGAAAGACTCCTCGTCCGTGGCGGACAGGCCGCTTATGGCCGTCATGGCCTCGCCCATGGCGGTGTTGGCCGCCTCCACCTCTGCCATATACTCCTCCTCCGTCATGGGGGTGGTGCCGGCAGTCCCGTCCTGGGAGGCACCGCCATTTTGTCCGCCGCAGGCGGTGAGGGTCATCGCCAGGCAGAACAGAAACGCCAGAGACAAAATACGTTGTTTCATAAGTATTCTCCTTTCCTGATTCGGCCCCGGCAGCGCCGGGCGCCCTGCTGTATAACGGCCCAGGCCCTTCCGGCCGGAGCCGACAGAAACCCGGGCAGAGGGCAATGGCCCATGCCCGGGGAATCTGACAGAAACACAGGAGGCGTACAGGGGAGGGCCCACCTGCCGCCGGCTGCCCTTTAAGCGCTCCTCCGCTATTTTACCTGAGCGCCTGTGAAATTTCAAGCTAATTTTAAGGTTAGAGAGGGCGAGGCCCGGGAGTATGCAGGCCGCTTGGATGGAAACGGCATGCGCCATCATACTATGAAAATTATTAGTAACTTATAAATTTAATAATATCTTGTTTATGAAAAGTAAATCGCTTATAATGAGTACAGCTGAATCCAGCAGACTAAAATTTTTCGGAGGTGTTCCCCATGCTCAATGAGAATGTCGTGAAAGTGCTGAAGGCCGGCATGTGGCATATCGCCACCTGTGCCGACGGGGTACCCAACGTTGTCCCGGTTGGGTTCAAGGACGTGACAGAGGACGGCAAGCTCCTGATCGGCGACGTGCTGATGGAGACGACCGTGAAGAACATTCTGGCCAACAACAAGATCGCCATCTCCGCCTGTGAGGGCAAAGAGGGCTATCAGATCAAGGGAACCGTGGAGTATGTCACCGAGGGCCCGGTGTATGACAAGATCCAGGCCATGGCCGAGCAGCTGTTCCATGGCGCCATGAAGGCCAAGGGCGCGCTGATCATCACGCCGGAGAAGGTGATCGTCACCACTGCCGGCCCGGACAACAAGAAGGAGCTGTAAAAGGGATACATAGGGCGGGCGCGGCGGCTGAAGAGGGCTGCGCCCGCCTTCTCCTGCAGCCGGCCGGGGCGCGGAAGGGCGCGGCAATGCTTTTCCGTGCCGCGCCGCTGCGGCAGAATGGGAGAAAGGGGGTGGGCGCCATGTATCAGAAGAAGGGCGGAGATGAGATCCGCTGCCCGCTGGAGTACGGGCTGAAGGTATTCGGCGGCAAATGGAAACCGCGGATCATCTGCGTGCTGAACACAAGGGAGACGCTGCGCTATGGCGAGCTGCGCACGGAGATGAGCAATATTACCGACGCGGTGCTGGCCTCGGCGCTGAAGGAGCTGATCCGCGACGGCATTGTGGCGCGGAAATCCTATGATGAGATTCCGCCCCGGGTGGAGTATTCCCTGACGGAGCGGGGCCGCTCGGTGGTTCCCATCCTGCTGGAGATCTGCCGGTGGTCCGGCGGATATGCCCGGAGCGATGCGGCGGAGGGCGCGGCCCAATGCCGGCGGTGCGACCACCGCCAGGCCGCGGGAGAGAGTGTGTGAACAGCAGAGGAAAATAAGGAAGGCCTGCCCCCTGGGCAGGCCTTCCTTCTACGTTTCAAAAAGCGGTCCCAGGGAGGGAGAAATAGGGGATTGCAGGGGGGCACGAGGGGGCAAAGCCCGCCCCGTATGGGATCAAATGCCCCACAAAGTTCTTGCTGTGCAAGGCGTGCGGCTTGCGCAGCAAGGACTTTCCCACAGCGGAGCCGTGGGAAAGTAACGGCATTATTAATTTCCCTGGAGCCGCAGGTCCTCCACCAGGGTGAGGGCCGCATCCAGTACATTTTCCCCCTTCCGGAGTTTCAGCGTGACGGCGGGAACCTCCCCGGCGGAGAGCACCAGCCGCTGGCGGTACTTGGCCAGGCCGCAGACCTTGATGACCCGCTCCACCTCCAGAACGCTCAGGGTAAAGCGGAGGCTGTCCCCCCGCTGGGCGATGTCCGTCACCCCCACGGCGGAGGCGGCGGCGCGGAGCAGGGCAACATCCAGAAGAGCGTGGACGCTCTTGGGCGGCTCGCCGTAGCGGTCGATGAGCTCGTCCAGCAGGTCCGAGGCGTCCTCCGTGGTGCGGATGGCGGCGATGCGGCGGTAGAGATCCATCCGCTGGGCGGCGGAGGGGACGTACCGCTCGGGGATGTTGGCCGAGAGGGTGAGGTCGGCGGCGCACTCGGTGACCACCGGTTTCTTCTCCCCCTTCTCCTCCAGCACCGCCTCCTCCAAAAGCTGGAGGTACATGTCGTAGCCCACGGTCATCATATATCCGCTCTGCTCCGGTCCCAGCAGGTTTCCGGCGCCGCGGATCTCCAGATCCCGCATGGCAATCTTGAACCCGGAGCCGAACTCCACATACTCCTTGATGGCGGTGAGGCGCTTGGTGGCGATTTCCGTGAGCACCTTGCCGGGGCGGTAGGTCATATAGGCGTAGGCCCGGCGGGCGCTGCGGCCGATGCGGCCCCGGATCTGGTGAAGCTGGCTGAGGCCCATGTGGTCGGCGTCCTCGATGATGAGGGTGTTGACATTGGGGATGTCGATGCCGGTCTCGATGATGGTGGTGCACACCATCACCTGGGCCTCCCCCTCCACCATCTGCTGCATGACGGAGGTCAGCTGCTGCTGATTCATCTTCCCGTGGCCCACCACCACCCGGACCTCCTCCCCCAGCATCGCCTGGATCCGGGCGGCGGTGCGGTCAATGGTGTCCACCCGGTTGTGGAGGTAGTAGACCTGGCCGCCCCGCTCGATCTCCCGGCGCATGGCCTCGGCCAGGATGCCCCAGTCGTGCTCCAGCACATAGGTCTGCACCGGCTGGCGGTTCATGGGCGGCTCTTCAATGGTGCTCATGTCCCGGATGCCGGAGAGGGCCATGTTCAGCGTCCTGGGAATGGGGGTGGCGGACAGGGTGAGGACGTCCACCTGCTTGGCCATCTCCTTGAGCTTTTCCTTGTGGGTGACGCCGAAACGCTGCTCCTCGTCGATGACCAGAAGACCCAGGTCCTTGAAACGGATGTCCTTCTGCAGCAGCCGGTGGGTGCCGATGAGGATATCCACCCGGCCGCACTGGAGGTCATAGAGGATCTTTTTGGTCTGGGCGGGGGTCTGAAAGCGGCTGAGCACCCGGATGGTCACGGGAAAGCTGCGGAACCGGGTGACCGCGGTGGCGTAGTGCTGCTGGGCCAGCACCGTGGTGGGCACCAGCACGGCGGCCTGCTTGCCGTCCAGCACGCACTTCATCATGGCCCGGAGGGCCACCTCCGTCTTGCCGTAGCCCACGTCGCCGCAGAGGAGCCGGTCCATAGGCACGGGCCGCTCCATATCCCCCTTGATCTCCGCGATGCACCGGAGCTGGTCCTCCGTCTCCTCGTAGTCAAAGGCGGCCTCAAACTCCTGCTGCCAGGGGCTGTCCGGCGAGAAGGCGAATCCCGGCCGCCGCTGCCGCTCGGCATAGAGAGCGATGAGGCCCTTGGCCAGATCCTTGGCCGCGGCCTTGGCCCGGGTCTTTTGTTTCTGCCAGTCGGTGCCGCCCAGCTTGTTGAGCTTGATGGGGCGGCCCTCCCCGTCCTCCCGGCCGCCGATGTATTTGGACACCAGGTCCAGCTGGGTGGCGGGGACATAGAGCGCGTCGCTGCCGGCATAAGCGATTTTGATGTAGTCCTTCTCCGCCCCGTCCACCGGGATGCGCTGCATGCCCACAAAACGGCCGATGCCGTGGTGGACGTGGACCACCAGGTCCCCCGGGGTCAGATCGGTGTAGGACTGGATCTTCTGGCGGTTGGCGTCCTTCCGGGGCGCCCGGGGCCGCCCGGGGCTCTTCCGGCCGCTGAGAGAGGCGGTGAGCTGCCCCTCCGTAAGGATGGCCAGGCGCAGCTGGGGCCACTCCGCACCGGCGGAGAGGCTCCCCACGGCGATGCGGGCCTGGCCGGGGGCGGGCATCGCCGCAAGGCGGAAGTCCAGCGCCGCCGGGATGGACCGCTCCTCCAGGATCCGCTGAAGGTTTTTGGCCTTTGTCTCATTGCCGCACAGGAGGAGCACGGCGCAGCCGCTGGAGAGATAGTGCTCCATGTCCCCGGCGGCGGCGTCCAGGCTTCCGCCGTAGGCGCTCAGCTGCTTGGCGCCGATGGCCAGCAGGGCCTTGGGGGGCAGGGGATAGCGGGAGGTGGGCAGGGACTCCATCATGCACAGGGGGTAGGCGGCAAGCCCCTCCAGCCACTCCCGCTCCCGCAGCAGGAGCTTTGTGAGGTCCGCGTCCTTCTCCCCCCGCTCCAGGAGGATCTCCGTGTCCTCCTTGGCCTGCCAGAGGACGGCCTTCACCTGCTCGGCAGCGCGCCCGCAGTCCCCCAGAAAGAGGACGCTCTCCTGCGGAAGGCAGGCAAAGGGGCTCGCCAGCGCCTCCCCCACCATCTCCGCCGCAGGCAGCAGCAGGACGCTCTCCAGGTTCTCCGTCCGCCGCTGGGTCACCACGTCGAAGGCCCCCATGGAGTCGATTTCATCATCAAAGAAGTCGCAGCGGACAGGGGACTCCATCATGGGGGAGAACACATCCAGAATGCCGCCCCGGAGGGCGAACTGCCCCACCCCCTCCACCTGGTCGCACCGGGTGTAGCCGGCGGCCGTCAGCCGCTCCGGCAGGGTCTCCAAATCGCAGCGCTCCCCCACCCGCAGCGTCAGGGCCGCGCCGCGCATCACATCGGGGGGGCAGGTCTTCTGCAGCATGGCCTCCACCGTGGCCACCAGGGGAAGGCGGCTGCCGGAGGCAAGCTGGTAGAGGGCGGCAATGCGCCGGTGCTCCCACTGACGGGAGGTGACGGCGCCGCTGGAGCGGTGGAGCTCCCGGGGCAGGAGCGTCAGCGGCTCCATGTCGGTGAGGGCGTGGAGATCCGCGGCCATGCGGGCGGCCTCCCCCTCGTCGCTGCAGAGGACCACGGGGATTTTCCGCTCTTTCCAGGCCAGGGCCGCGGCCAGCTGGGCGCGGTGGATGGCGGCAAGGCCGGTGATGGCCACGGGATAGCGCCCCTCCTCCAGGGCGTCGGCGGCCTCCGCCGCCTCCGGGATCTGCAGCAGGGTGCGCAGCAGCTGTTCCATGGGAAAGCCTCCTCTCAGGAAAAATGGGAAAACAGCACAACAAGGCCCACGCCGCACCCGGAGCGGGGGGCGTGTGCCGGTTGTGGGTATTGCTATTGTATGGCGGCAGCGCCGCCTTCATGCGCCGGTGCTCAGCCGCCGAGCCTTGCGGTCAGCTCCCGGCAGGTGACGGCGTAGGCCGCCGCCTCATGGGGGTAGGCAGGCCGGGCCTCGGGCAGGTCCCAGCCGTGGAGGGCGAAGAGCCGGCCCACCAGATAGTCGGTGAAGGCGGGGTTTTTCACCAGCACCGGGCCTGTGATATGGGTGGCATAGAGATCGCCGGAGACAAAGCCCTCGCCGCCTCCCTCCCGGTCGTTGCCAAAGCCCATGGAGAGGGCGGTGAACAGGGGGGTGGTGACGCCGGAGGTGGTGGAGCATTTGTTCATGAACCCCACCGCCGTCCCCTCCCACAGCGCCGGGGTAGCGATGACGTCGTGGGGCGTGCGCCGGTCGGTCTCCACAGTGGTGAAGTCGGCGAGGCCCAGGCCCTCCCAGCTGTTTCCGTCCCTGTCGGTGACGGAGGCGCCCAGGGTCTCCATGGCGTTTCCGGTGAAGAGGACTGCCGCGCCCCGGTCCAGAGCGGCCCGGAGACCGCCGGCGTGGGGCTGGAGCCACTGGAGCACCGCCTTCTGGGTGCGCTCGGTGCCGCAGCCCATATAGATGAAATCTGCCTGGGAGAAGTCCGGCGCACTGCAGAGGGGAACGGATTCCATCTCTGCCTCCACCCCCAGGTCCTCCAGGTGGCGGCGCAGGATGAGAAGGTTGGCGTATTCCCCGTAGAGGCTCATGGCCTCGGGGCAGAGATGGGTGAGATGCAGTTTCATGCCTTTGTCGCCTCCTGTTTTTCCACCTGCACCCGTCCCAGGAGCTTGTCCCGGTCGGAGAAACAGGTCACCACATAGAGCGGCTCGTCTCCGCTCCCCCGGATGGCCTCCACCGCCTGACCGATGTCGGCGAAGAGGGAGATCCGCTCCTGGGGAACGGCGGTGTAGTCAAAGCGCAATGCCAGATCGTTCACATAGGTCCCCGCCAGATAGACCCGCTCCACCGTGTCGCAGGCGAGCTGGTCAAAGTCGATGTCCCACAGCCAGCTGGTCTCGCCGGTGAAGTACTTCCGGCTGATGGCGTCCACGATCACCAGCACGCTGCACCGCTCCCCCGCCTCCCGGATATACCGGAGATTGGTGTCATAGGCCACGGAGTTCTCGTGCTTGCTGGTGAGGAGGGTGCCGCGGTGGGCGCCCAGGGTGAACTGGACCATTCGGCCGTTTTTCAGGATATAGTGGTTGATCACACCGGCGGCGGTGTCCTTTTCCACGCCGCACAGCCGGGAGACCGACCAGGCGGCCAGGATGTTGTAGACGTTATAGATGCTGCGGAAACTCAGCTGGATGGGGGTGTCTCCGTCCAGCACCAGCCGCCCCGCGGCGAGGTCCAGCTCCGTCACGGCAAAGTCCGGCTTTGGACGCCGGTGGCCGCAGGCGGGGCAGCGGTAGGCGCCGATGTGGGCATAATGATAGAAGTCATATTCCATGGGGCGCTTGCACACCGGGCACAGGGCCCCGTCGCGATAGACGCCGCGGGGCTCCTCTGTGTCGCCGCTCCACCGCTCCAGACCGAACCACTTCACCCTGTCCGGTGCGTGGCCCCGGGCAAAGCAGGCCACCAGGGGATCGTCCGCGTTGAGGACCAGGGTGGTGTCCGGATGGATGGCGGGGAGGATGGCGTCGTAGACCCACTCCGGGTGGCCGTTGCGGGTGAGCTGGTCCCGGTAGAGGTTGGTGATGACAAAGTGGGTGGGGTGGAAATAGCGGAAGGAGTAGCGGGCGTAGCGCTCGTCGCTCTCCAGCAGCAGCACGTCTCCCCGCATTTTGCCCCCCAGGGTGCAGTGGGTCAAAATCAGCGTTGTGACCCCCTCGATCTGGTTGGATCCCTCGGCGTTGTAGACCACCTCCCGGCCGCCGGCGCGGAGGACGGCGGCGATCATCTCCACCGTGGAGGTCTTGCCGTTGGAGCCGGTGACGGCGATGATGTGCGCCGGCAGCCTGACCCGGCTCAGCACGTCCGGGCAGATCCTCAGGGCATATTTCCCCGGCAGGCTGCTGCCCTTCCCCACCAGTTTCCCTATCAGGCGCAGGATTTTGCACACGATGACAGCCAGTATCAGACGCATGGCGTTCACTCCTTGCTCATTTGTTCTGTCTCTCTGAAAAAGTCCCTTACCGCCCGGTTAAAGGC
>CAJFPI010000098.1 GCA_904398675.1 uncultured Oscillospiraceae bacterium | reverse complement strand
TCCTCCTGCTGGATGGAGTAGGCGGCGTCGGCCTCGGCCTTCTTGGTGTCGGCCCGGACCTGCATCTCCGCCTGCTGCACCGCCAGCTCCGCGTTCTGCTCGGCGATCATCTTTTCCGCCTGGACCTTCACGGCGTTGGCCTCCTGCTGGGCGTTGGAGGTGGCAATGGCGATATCTCTCTGGGCGTTGGCCTTGGCGATTTGGGCCTGCTTGCGGATCTGCTCCACGTTGTCGATACCCATGTTCTCGATGGTGCCGGCCTCGTCCTTGAAGTTCTGGATGTTGAAGTTTACCACCTCAAGCCCCAGTTTCTGCATGTCGGGAACCACATTTTCTGTGATCTTCTTGGCCACGCCCTGCCGGTCCTGGACCATCTCCTTGAGCCCCACGGAGCCCACGATCTCCCGCATGTTGCCCTCCAGCACCTGGGTCACAAGGCCGATCAGCTCCTCCTGGCGCTTTCCGAGAAGGGACTCGGCGGCCAGTTTCAGAAGCTCCGGATCGGAGCTGATCTTCACGTTGGCCACGCCGTCCACGCTGACGTTGATAAACTCATTGGTGGGCACGGCGTCTGTGGTGCGCACGTCCACCTGCATTACCCGCAGGCTCAGCTTATCCACACGCTCGAAGAAGGGGATCCGCCACCCTGCGCGGCCAATCAGAATGCGCTTTTTGCCAAGGCCCGAGATGATGTAAGCCGTGTCCGGCGGGGCCTTCAGATAGCCCATAATCAGCAGAACGACCAGAACCACGGCGATCACGACGCCGATGATGAGACCAGGGGTAATAAAGCTTGGCATAGTTCTTCCTCCTTTGATTCACTACCTGTGTTTACTGCTTGCTTGTCGCCGGGGAGCGGAGCGGCGTTTATTGCTCTTAAGTAGCAAAAAAGACTTTTACTACAGGGGTCTCCTGCAATAAAAGTCTTGTTCAACCGATATCTCGATCCCATCCGACCGGGCCTCATTTAGAAACCGTATAGTCGACCGGACAGCCGCCGCAGCCTAGGTCTGCGGCGATCACTACTCCCTTTTGACAATTGATACTATAGCACAGCTCCTTCAAAAATGCAAGGGGATGTTCAGGAATATTTTAAGGAAATCCCCCGTAGGGGGAGGAGAAGGACTTCCCATTGACGGCGGACTGTGATATACTGCATATACATAATATACAGCATAACGCCCGCTTAAGCCGGGCAGACAGAGAAAGGGGAACGTATCCATGAAACAGCAGCTGGACATCACCGGGGTGCAGATGGACCTGGGGGCCTCCAAGCGGGGGGTCAGCATGGGACCTATGGCCATCCGATACGGGGGACTGTGCGAGGGGCTGGAGAAATTGGGATTTGTGGTCAACGACCTGGGGGATCTTGTTCCCCTGCCCGGCGGGGAGAGCCGTCCCAAGCTCTGGAACTGTGAGCAGGTGGTGGATATCAACCACAGGCTCTACGAGCGTGTGACGGAATCTCTGGAAAAGGGCCATTTCCCCATCACATTGGGCGGGGACCACAGTATTTCCGCCGGGAGCATCTCCGCCGTGGCCAGGCATTTCGACCGCATCGGCGTTATCTGGATCGACGCCCACGGGGACTGGAACAATGAGGAGACCACCCCCTCCGGCAATATGCACGGCATGCCCTTCTCCGCCGTGTGCGGCCATGGGCCGGACTGCATGGTGGACTACGGCCAGGGGCCGGTGTATGTGGACACCGCCCGGTGCGTCCAGATCGGCGGCCGGGATATCGACGATCAGGAGCGGCTGCGGATGAAGGCGGCGGGGGTCACGGTGTTCCCCATCAATGCCATTGACAAGCTGGGCATGGAGGAGGTGATCCGCCGGGCCATCCAGATTGCCGGGACAGGGACGGAGGGGATCCACCTGAGCTTTGACGTGGACGCCATCACCCCGGAGTCGGCCCCCGGCACCGGCACCCAGGTCCACAGCGGCCTTACGGTGCGGGAGGCGTTCCTGGCGGTGGAGACCCTGGCGGAGTCCGGAAAGCTGCTGGCTCTGGACATGGTAGAGGTGAATCCCATTTTGGACGAGCGGAACAAGACAGGGGTTCTGGCCTCGGAGCTGATCCAGTCGGCTCTTGGCAAAACCGTCTATTAACAGCGGCGTCTACTGCAGGATCCGGCGGATATTGTTCTTGATTTTTTCCGACAGGGCGGCATACTGCACCAGCTCCTCCTGGGAAAATCCGGCAAAGCGGGCGTTGTCATAGTCCCCCAGCGCCGCCGCCAGGTCCGACAGCACCGCATCCGCCGCCGGCAGCAGCGTGAAAGACAGCTGCTTTCCGCTGCGGGGCGGCGCCTCGCCGGATGCCTGCGGAGGGGCGGCTTCCTCCAGGCGGACCAGCCCTCTGGCCGTCAGTTTCTGCAGCGTCAGGCTGAGGCCCCGGTGGCTCAAGCCGGCAAAGTCGGCCAAGGCCTTTTTGGTATGGACGTCGGCGGCATAGCTGAGGCACAGCAGCAGCCGCGTTTCCTCCAGGGTCAGGTCGTTCTGCACCGCCACCGTCTCCAGGTAGCGGTCCAGCAGCTTTCTGCTGCGGTAGAGGTCGGGGAGGACGCCCTCGCCGTCCACAGCCGCCCGGCAGACGCTGCCGCGCTCGTCCCCCAGGCGCTTGGCACCGGGGAGGATGGCTGGGGGCACCCCGCCGTCTCCGGCGGCGTCCAGGAGAAAGCGGTAGACCTGCAGGCGGCTCTTCTCATAGGTCTTCTCGTCCAGCACATGGCGGTAGAAATTGTCATAGTACTCAAAGACCCGCAGCTTTGTGCGGATGGTCCGGGCAATGTTGATGCTCTGGGAGGCGAGAGAGCCCTTGGTTTTTACATAGTAGTAGATGGGAACCCGCAGGGCGGCAAAGGTTTCGGCATGGAGGATATACTCCAGGTTGAAGATAAAGTCCTCGCACCAGCTGATGCCGGCGTCCATCCGCAGCCGGTGGCGCTCCACAATGTCCCGGCGGTAGAGCTTGTTCCAGATCACACCGTAATAAAAGTCCGCCGGATTTTCCATCATATAGGCGGCAAACGCCTCCCGGGTCAGCACCCCGTCCTCCTCGATGCCGCTCTTGTGGGATACCCGGTCCCCCACCACCCGGTAGAAGTCCGCGATCACCAGATCGCACCCCTCCGCCTGGGCGGTGCGTACCAGGAGCTTGGTTGCCTCGGGGGTGATCCAGTCGTCGCTGTCCAGAAACTGCAGGTAGTCCCCCCGGGCCAGGTCCATGGCGTCGTTCCGGGCGGCGGAGACCCCGGCGTTCTCCTTGTGGATCACCCGGACGCGGCCGTCCTCCCGGGCGAAATCGTCGCAGAGGGCGGCGGAGCCGTCCCGGCTGCCGTCGTCCACCAGCAAAAGCTCAAAATCTGCATACTCCTGGTGCAGGATACTGTCCACACAGCGCCGGAGGGTCTTCTCCGCGTTGTAGACAGGGACGATGATGCTGACAGTTGGATTCATAGGGAACCTCCTGCGCCCTTTGGCGCCTGTTTTTTCCCGGCTGGCTGGGCGGGCTTTTTCCTGGGGGCATAGTCCCGCATCCCCGGCACCGCGCCCCCGGCCACCGCCCAGAGATAGAGGCTGGCCACGCTGCCATAGGGGCTGTAGCGGCGGCGGTACTTCTCAAAGAGCGCGCGGTCGATCCTCCGGTGGTGGTAGACCATGCGGAGCCCCCGCTGGATGGCCAGATCGTCATAGCTGAACACATCGGGCCGCTCCATACAGAACAGGAGGATCATCTCCGCCGTCCACACCCCCACTCCCTTCAGGGAGACAAGGGCGCCGATGGCCTCCTCGTCAGGCATATCCCACAGAGCGTCCAGGTCGAATTGGCCGCTCCGGACCCGCCGGGCGAAGTCCAGGATATAGCCGGCCTTGCGGTAGGAGATGCCGAAGGACTGCAGCCCTTCCTCTCCCAGGGCCGTCACCGCCCCGGCGTCCACCCGGCCCATGGCCTCCTGCATCCGCCGCCAGACAGTCTCCAGGGCCTTGGTGGAGATCTGCTGGCCCACGATCTGGTGGACAACGGAGGAGAAAAGGTCCGTGTCGATAGGGCGGGAGATGTGGCCCACCTGGTCGATTACCGCGCCCAGCCGCGGATCCCGTCCCTTGAGATATTCGGTCTCTCTGGGACCATAGGAGAAAACCATCGCCCCGCCTCCTTACCGGTAGATATGGCTTGGTTTCAGCATATCACACCGGCGGACGTTGTGCAACGGAAAAAGGGAGGCTCGGTGCGGAGAAAAAATGTTTGTTAATTGCTAAACGATGCTTGACAAACGAGCTTGTCCCTTGCTATTCTGAAAACAACAGAGGCCACAACTTCATAGGCGAATGAACGATTCAGGAGAGTCCGCCCCCGGGCGGCACCGAAGGAGCAATGCCACACTCTCTCAGGTAAAAGGACTGGATCGGGACGCGAATCTGAAAAGCACTTTGGTGCACCGGCGGGGCAACTGTCGGGAAGGCGACTTCCCGGTGGGAATCTCTCAGGTAAAGGTACAGAGGCGTGATGACAGCAGGTCATCGCGCCTCTGTTTTGTTATGTAAAGGCAGAAAGCCACCCTGTGCCTCTCTGCCAGCCGCCTGGCGGAGGCAGGGTGGAAAACTGCTCAAAAAGATGGAGGAGACAACTATGAGCGAGCTGAAACGGACCCAGCTGTATGATGTGCATGTGGCTGCCGGCGCCACCATGGTGGACTTCGGCGGCTGGGAAATGCCCATCAAGTACCCTACGGACATTGTGGCCGAGCACCTGTACACCCGGCACTTCTGCAGCCTCTTCGACGTGTCCCATATGGGGCGCATCCTGGTGGAAGGACCGGAGTGTGTGGCATTTTTGCAGCATGTGCTCTCCAGCAATGTGCAGGCCCTGGATTTAAACCAGGCCCAATATGCCATCATTCCCACGGAGACCGGCGGCGCCGTGGACGACGCCTACCTCTACCGCTTTGAGGCGGACCGCTATCTCCTGGTGGTAAACGCCGCCAACACCGACAAGGACCTGGCCCATCTCAACGAGCAGATCAGGGCCTTTGACGCCAAGATGACGGTGATTACCGGGGACTACGCCGCTATCGCTGTACAGGGGCCAAAGTCCAAAGAGCTGCTGATGCTCCTCTCCGGCGGGGAGCAGATCACCGAGCCGGTGAAAAACGCCCTCAACACCCTTTCCTTTGAGGGGCATACTGTCCGGGTGGCCAAGACCGGCTACACCGGCGAGCCCATCGGCTATGAGGTGTACATCGACAGCGCCAACGCCGCCTGGCTCTGGAACCGGCTGGTGGAGCTGGGGGCAAAGCCCGCAGGCCTGGGCGCCCGGGACACCCTCCGCCTGGAGGCGGGGATGCCCCTCTACGGCCACGAGTTCGGCCTGGACGAGGAGGGGAAGGAGATCCCCCTTTTCGCCGTGTCCCTGGCCAAGTTCGCCGTCAGCTTTTCCGAGCAGAAGGGGGACTTTGTGGGCCGTGGGCCCCTGGAAAAGCAGTACGCCGCCTTCCGGCGCATCATGGACCGGGATTTCTCCGACCTCTCCGTGCTGCCCCGGCGCATCCGCCCCATCGCCCTGCTGGGCCGCGGGGTCATGCGGGCAGGCATGAGCATCTATCGGGGCGAAGAGAAGATCGGATATGTCACCAGCGGCACCATGGTCCCCTACTACACCACCGAGGGGGAGGGACTGGAGACCGTCATCCTGGAGAACAGCGCCATGCGCGCCATCGGCCTTGCCTACATCGCCAGCGACGTGCTGGACGAGGACCGGGTGGAGGTGGATGTCCGGGGCCGGCGCATCGCCGCCGTGATCCCGCCCTACCACATGCGCTCCGATGCGCCGCCCTACGCCCGGCCCATCCTTTATGCCCCCGATGAGGAGGAGGCGGCAGCCCCGGCGGCGGACCGCCGCCCGGCGGCCCTGGAGCTGCTGCGGAAGGCGGCGGAGAACCACGCCTGGCGCCAGGAGCAGTGCATCAACCTGATCCCCTCGGAGATGACGCCCTCCCGGGCGGTGCGGATCTTGAGCATGTCCGACCCCTCCTTCCGCTACGCCGAGCACAAGAAGATCAAGAGCTTTTACGACGCCGACGTGTTCTACTACCAGGGTACCAAGTTTATCGACCAGGTGGAGCAGCTGCTGGTGGAGGAGATGAAGGACTATCTGGGCTGCAGCGAGGTGGAGACCCGGGTCATCAGCGGCCAGATGAGCAACATGGCGGTGTTCTCCGCCCTGATGGACTTCAAAAACCGC
>CAJFPI010000097.1 GCA_904398675.1 uncultured Oscillospiraceae bacterium | reverse complement strand
GCCAGCCGCATGAAGAAAACTGGCGCTGAGGTGGTCAAGTGTCTGATGAAGAACGGCGTCATGGCCTCCCTCAGCCAGATCATTGACTTCGACACCGCGGCTATCATTGCCGAGGAGATGGGCTGCAAGGTAGAAAAAGAGGTGGTTGTCACCATTGAGGAAAAGCTCATCGACACTGCCGAGGACAAGGAAGAGGATCTGATTCCCCGGGCTCCCGTGGTGGTGGTCATGGGCCACGTGGACCACGGCAAGACCTCTCTTCTCGACTATATCCGCAACACCCATGTGGCATCCGGCGAGGCCGGCGGCATCACCCAGCATATCGGCGCCTACCAGGTGGAGGTGAAGGGCAGGGCCATCACCTTCCTGGACACCCCCGGCCACGAGGCGTTCACTTCCATGCGCGCCCGGGGCGCCATGGTGACGGATATTGCCATTCTGGTGGTGGCCGCCGAGGACGGCATCATGCCCCAGACTGTGGAGTCCATCAACCACGCCAAGGCTGCCGGCATCCCCATCATCGTGGCGATTAACAAGATGGATAAGCCCGACGCCAACCCCGAGCGCATCAAGCAGCAGCTCACAGAGTATGAGTTGGTGGCCGAGGACTGGGGCGGCGATACCATTATCTGCCCCATCTCCGCCAAGACGGGCATGGGCATTGACAACCTCCTGGACATGGTGCTGCTGACGGCGGAGATGGCGGAGCTGAAGGCGAACCCCAACCGCGCCGCCTCCGGCACGGTGATCGAGGCGCGGCTTGACAAGGGCCGCGGCCCCGTGGCCACGCTCCTGGTGCAAAACGGCACCCTGCATCAGGGCGACATCATCATCGCCGGCACCGCTGTGGGCCGTGTCCGCGCTATGATGGACGACAAGGGCCGCCGCCTTACTGACGCCGGTCCCTCTGTCCCGGTGGAGATCACCGGCCTCAGCGAGGCGCCCGGCGCGGGCAACACCTTCAACGCCGTGGCTGACGAGCGACTGGCCCGGGAACTGGTGGAGCAGCGCAAGGCCGAGGAAAAGGCCAAGCAGAACCAGCCCATCCAGAAGGTGAGCCTGGAGGACCTCTTCAACCAGATCCAGGCCGGAGAGATGAAGGACCTGAACATCATCGTCAAGGCCGACGTCCAGGGCAGCGCCGAGGCGGTGAAGAGCAGCCTGGAAAAGCTCTCCAACGAGGAGGTCCGTGTCCGGGTGATCCACTCCGGCGTCGGCGCCATCAACGAGAGCGACGTGATGCTGGCCGCTACCTCCAAGGCCATTATCGTGGGCTTTAATGTGCGGCCTGATGCCGCCGCCCGTGACAGCGCAGCCCGCAACCATGTGGATATGCGGATGTACCGGGTGATTTATGATGCCATCAACGAGGTGGAGGCTGCTATGAAGGGCATGCTGGCGCCGAAATTCCGGGAGGCGCTGATCGGCCATGCGGAGGTGCGCCAGACCTACAAGGTCTCCGGTGTAGGCACTGTGGCCGGCTGCTATGTCCAGGACGGCAAGATCCAGAGGGGCTGCCAGGTCCGTATCGTCCGCGACGGCATTGTGATCCACGAGGGCGAGCTCAGCTCCCTGCAGCGGTTCAAGGACGCAGTGAAGGAAGTTGCCTCCGGCTATGAGTGCGGCATGTCCATTGAGAAATTCAACGATATCAAAGAGGGCGACATCATCGAGTGCTTTGTGATGGAGCAGATCGAGGTATAAGGAACGCCCGCCTGTGGGAGCGGCAGAGTTTGCCGCCCTCTATCCCGGCGCGGGAGCGCCGTGCAAGCGTTTGCCGCAGGCAAAACCTTGGCGCAAGGCGGAATTAATTTCCGCCGCGCAGGTGAAATGGCAGGGCTCCCGCAAAATCAAAGATTTTGTGGGATGGGCGACATCATCGAGTGCTTTGTGATGGAGCAGATCGAGGTATAAGGAACGCCCGCCTGTGGGAGCGGTAGAGTTTGCCCCCTTCTATCCCGGCGCGGGAGCGCCGTGCAAGCGTTTGCCGCAGGCAAAACCTTGGCGCAAGGCGGAATTGATTTCCGCCGCGCAGGTGAGATAGCAGGGCTCCCGCAAAATCAAAGATTTTGTGGGATGGGCGACATCATCGAGCGCTTTGTGATGGAGCAAATTGAGGTGTAGTCCTTTGCTCGTGGAACGATTCCCGCCCCCCATTCTCTTTTTTAAAAAAGAGAATGGGCCGCGGCCGGTCCAAGAGAAAAACTTTTTACCGAATAGGGGAAGTTTTACCTCCCGCTGTTCGGATAGTACTCCCTTCGCGGCGTGTCGTGTCTCGTTGCGTCTACCACCGCGCTCCCCGCTGGCGCCTAGCGCTGGAAGAGGAGGGACGGTAGTGCGTTTTTTACCGCCCCTGTCGCCAGGGCAGCGCGCAGCGGAGCGGTCAGCGCGGAAAGAGGCGCAGGCAGGCACGTCCAGCAGCGAAAGCAGTTTCCGCCGTACGGGAGGAGAGACAGCTGCCCCTGCCTGCCCACGCGGGGGCCGGGGTGTCCCCGGCGGCGTTTTGGGTACTTTTTCGCCGAGGAAAAAGTACCTCGCCCCGGAGGGCGAAACCCCTCCTCGCGCTGAAAGCGTGCAACGCTCCTTTCATTAGCCCAGGTCGGGGCGGGCGATCTCGCCCGCCCCTTTTTCTCAATCCTCCAGCCGGGCCAGATGATCCGGGTCCAGGGAGGCCGCGGCCAGCTCCATCCCCAGCTTGAACCCCTGCTCAAAGGCGTACTGCCCGTAAGCCTTCACCGGGTCGCTGCGGAGATAGGCCGGTACCAGCTCGGGGCGGTAGGGGACGCACCAGGCGTTAAACAGCAGCTCAAAGACAGCATTCACTTTATTCACCTCACAACAAATACCAATAAGTAGGTTATATGCTACTGATAGGTAAGTGTCGAGGAGTTCCATATGGATCACGAGAAAATTTTTGCCCAAAGGGTATATGAACAGCGAAAGAAACGAAATATGAGCCAGAAGGAACTTGGGGAGGTTGTGGGCCTGACCCATAAATCGATCAGCACAATTGAGAGCGGTTTGCGCTCCACTACGATTGAAAAACTGATTCTTCTGGCAAAGTTTTTTGATGTCTCCACGGATTATCTGCTGGGGCTGAAGGATGAGCCCTGAGGGGAAAGGAGAGAGCTTATGGCAAGCAATCGAATCGGCCGGATCAATGAGGAGATCCAGCGGGAGCTCAGCGCCCTGTTTCGGACGCTGAAGGACCCCCGCCTCCAGAGCGGCCTTGTGACCATCACCAATGTGGACACCACCAGCGACCTTCGGTATGCCAAGGTCTATGTGTCCGCCCTGGACAAGTCCCAGGAGAAGGACATGATGAAGGGGCTGAAGTCGGCGGCGGGCTACCTCCGGCGGGAGCTGGGGGCGGCGCTGCAGCTGCGCTACACCCCTCAGCTGCAGTTTGTTGCCGACGACTCCATCCAGAAGGGTGCCCACATTCTGGAGATGCTGCGGGATCCCACGGTGGTGAAACCGCCTAATCCCGCCAACGAGGGGATTATTCTGGACGACGGGGAGGAGTAGGCCATGACCACACAGGAGGCAGCTGCCCTGCTGCGGCAGCAGGACCGGATCCTGATTCTGACCCACCGCCGTCCCGATGGGGACACGGTTGGCTGTGCCGCGGCCCTGTGCGCGGCGCTGCGCCAGCTGGGGAAAACCGCCTATATCCACCCCAATCCGGATATCACCAATATCAACCGGGTCTATGCTCAGCCCTACTGGGCCCCGGAGGATTTCTCCCCGGATTTTGTAGTTTCAGTGGACATTGCCGCAAGGCAGCTGTTCTATCCGGCGGCGGAGCAGTACCTCCAGCGGGTGGATCTGGCCATTGACCACCACCCGTCCCAGGAGTTTTTCGCCAGGGAGACCTGCCTGGAGGCGGACCGCGCCGCCTGCGGGGAGATTATCTACGCCATCTGCCGGGAGCTGGGGGAGATCACCCAGGAGATTGCCCTGCCCCTCTACGCGGCCATTGCCACGGATACGGGCTGCTTTGTCTATGCCAACACCACTGCCAATACCCATGCAGTGGCGGCGGCGCTGCTGGAGACCGGGATCGACTACTTTTCCGTCAACAAGCGGCACTTCCGCACCAAGACCCCCCGGCGGCTGGCGCTGGAGGCGGATCTGATTGCACATATGGAGTATTTTGACGAGGGCCGGGGAGCGGTCATGACCATCCCACTGTCTCTGATGGAGCGCCTGGGGGCTACGGAGGAGGATGCGGAGGATCTCTCCTCGCTGCTCACGGTGGTGGAGGGGGTGGACTGCGGTGCGCTGCTGCGGGAGCTACAGCCCGGGGAGTGGAAGCTCTCCCTGCGCACCGGAGCCAATGGCCGGGTCAACGCCAGCGAGGTCTGCAGGGGCTTTGGCGGCGGCGGCCACGCTATGGCCGCCGGAGCCACTATCCAAGGCAGCCTGGAGGAGGTCAAGCAGGCGGTGATTGCGGCGGCGCAGGCAGCCGGCGCCAAAGAGCAGGGAACAGCCAGCTGCTGAACATTTTTGTGTATGAGCAACGGAATTTTAGTGATTGATAAACCTTCTGACTGGACCAGCATGGACGTCTGCGCCAAGGTGCGGGGGATCCTGCATCAGAAACGGGTGGGGCACGGCGGTACCCTGGACCCCATGGCCACCGGCGTTCTGCCGGTGTTTGTGGGGAATGCCACAAGGGCGGTGGAATTTGCCGAGAAGGCGGACAAGGAGTACATCGCCACGCTGACCCTGGGTCTCACCACCAACACCCAGGACAGCACCGGCCAGGTGCTCCAGCGCCGGCCGGTGACAGCCGGCCAGGAGGCGGTGGAGGCGGTCCTGCCCCGGTTTACCGGGGAGATTCTACAGGTACCGCCTATGTACTCCGCCATCAAGCGGAATGGCGTCAAGCTCTATGAGCTGGCCCGCCGGGGGGTGGAGGTGGAGCGGCAGCCAAGGCCGGTGACCATCTATGAGCTGGAGCTCTTGGAGCGGCTGGACGAAACCAATTATGTCATACGGGTCCGCTGTTCCAAGGGAACCTATATCCGCACACTGTGCCACGACATCGGGGCGGCCCTGGGCTGCGGCGGTGTGATGAGCAGCCTGCGCCGGACCATGGCGGCGGGCTTTACCATCCACCAGGCGGTGACGCTGGAGGAGGTGGAGGAGAAGGGGGCGGCGCTGCTGCTGCCTACGGACCGCTTTTTCGCCCAATACCCCGCCTACACCATTTTGACCGCCCGGCAGGAGCAGCGCTGCCGCAACGGCAACCCCATCCAGGCGGAGGGCTTGGAGCCGGGGCTGTACCGGGTCTATGGACGGGACGGCACATTTTTGTGCCTCAGCGACTGCCGGGACGGGCAGCTTGTCTCCGTCAAGAATTTCTTCGGCGGATAAGGAGGGAAACGAATGGAGGCAGAGGGAAAGTATGCCATTGCCTTGGGATTTTTTGATGGGATCCACCTGGGGCACCAGTCTCTGCTGCGGCGGACCGTGGAGCGGGCCGGGGAGCATGGCCTGCGTCCGGCGGTGTTCACCTTTGACCGGCCGCCCCGGGAGGTGGTCACCGGCCAGCCGGTGGCCCTGCTTACCACGCCGGAGCAGCGCTGCGCCATTATCCATCAGCTGTTCCCCATCGATACGGTGATCGTGGCCCCCTTTGACCGGGAGATGATGTCCATGGAGTGGGATGCCTACCTGGATCTGCTGGTAGAGCGGTTCCATGCCGGCTGGCTGGTGGCAGGCTATGACCATCGGTTTGGCCACAAGAACAGGGGGACGGCCCAGCTGCTCCAGAGCTACTGCCAGGCCCACGGCCTGGGGTGTGACATCATGCCGCCGGTGGAGCTGGACGGCGTTGCTGTCAGTTCCACCTATATCCGCTCTCTGCTGGACCGGGGGGACCGGGAGAATGCCCGGCGCTTTCTGGGCCACAGCCTGCTGGTGTAAACGCAGCAGCTAAAAGAGAAAAAAACCGCCACCGCTCCGGAATGCATTTCGGAGCGGTGGCGGTTTGATTTTCTTGTGATATTGTTTCAGCCCTGCATCAGTTTCCGGCAGGCATAGGCCAGCTCGCTGAGGGTGCTGCAGGGGAGCATCTGGCAGAGGGAGGACATGGCCATGACGCTGCGGATGTATTCCCACTTCTGCTGTGGGATAGGGTTGAGCAGCAGCACCCGCCCCGCCTGCCGCCGGGCCTCGGTGAGGGCGCGGCCCGCCCGGGGGAGATCGATGGTCTTGGTGTCGGAGAGGATGATGAGGGTGGTGGCGGGGGAGAACACAGCGGGCCGCATGGCCGAGAGGATCTCCAGGGCGGTGCCCAGATCCGTCCCCTTGCCGAAGAGGCCGGACGCCTTCACCTCATCCCGGAAGGCATCCATATCCTGCAGGGCAAAGGCGTCCACCTCCCGCACCCGCTCGGAGAAGAGGAAGGTCCGGGAGGACTCGGAGATATCGGACAGGGACTTGATAAAACGCAGAGCAAACTCGGAGAACTGGAGCATGGAGCCGGACACGTCGCACAGCAGAACCAGCCGACGCCGACGCCGCCGTTTCTGCCGGAAGGACAGGCGGTAAAAGCTGCCCCCGGTCTCCAGGGCCCGGCGGATGGTGCGCTTGAAGTCCAGTGCGCCCCGGTGCCCGGCGTGGAACCTTCGGGCGGACAGCTCCGCGTTGAGCTGCTGGGCAATTTTGGCGATGAGAGCCGTGGCCCGGGGGATGTCGGCATCCTGAAAACGGGAGATGTCACGGTAGAGGAGACCCATGTCCGGGTCCATAGTTTCCTCACAGCCCACCTCCGCGTCCTCCAGCAGCATCTGCTGCTCCAGCAGAAAGCGCATGAACACCGAGCGGATGAAATTGGCGTAGAGGTCCGGGCTGCGGTCCAGGTTTTCCTGGGATTTCTCCAGGATCCGCCGCAGCTCCTGACGCTTTTCCTCCGGCATGTTGAGGTACACGTCCCGCAGGTCCTCCCGCAGATCCATGGGTTTCCCCCGCACCTGCAGCTCCTCCTCCGCCTGGGCGCGCCGCCGGGCCAGTTCCTCCGCCTCCGCCCGCCGCCGGGCCAGCACGGCATTGCGCTGGTCCAGACTGATGAAGAAATCGTCAAAGGTCCGATAAAAGGCGGCCTGTTCCTCCTGAGACTTGGCGTAGACAGCGCAGAGGGCCGTGCGGACCGTCTCCCGGTCCTCCATTCCCAGCGCCTTCAGGATGGCGCAGGCGTCCGCCGTCTCCTGCAGCCCCACCGTGAGACCGTCCTGGCGCAGCAGCCAGGAGAATTCCGTCAGCTTTTCCAGGTAGACGCTCTGTCCCATCACAGCGCCCTCGGGACCTTCAGCGTCCTGCCGTCCGGCTCCCTATCGCTCTGCTGCTGGGCGCGCAGGATCTTATCTGTGTCGTCTGCCTCCCGGCCGCAGGTGTGGTGGCCGTGCTGGCAGCCGCTGTGGCCGCAGCCGCAGTCCCCCTCCTCTTCGGCGAAGGCAGCCTCCATGTCCTCGTTGTTTTTCAGCACAAAGCCGCTGGTCTGCCGGATGGCCTCGTCGGTGAGGTCGCTGACGCCCAGGGCCTCCAGCGCAGCCACCCAGTCCAGCGTCTCGGCGATGGAGGGCTTTTTCAAAATAGCGCTGTTCTCCCGCAGATTGTGGATGGCCTGGGCCACCTGGACGG
The DNA here is from genome assembly GCA_904398675.1 of uncultured Oscillospiraceae bacterium. Taxonomy (GTDB): domain Bacteria; phylum Bacillota; class Clostridia; order Oscillospirales; family Oscillospiraceae; genus CAJFPI01. The sequence goes on along the minus strand of CAJFPI010000097.1, from coordinate 3,736 downwards.
CCAGGTGCTCGTTGGCATTGGGGAGCTTGGCGCGGATGATGGCAACCTCCTTCTCAATGTTCGGGTACTGGATATAGAGGTAGGCGCAGCGGCGGCGCAGAGCGTCGCTGAGGGGACGGGTGCGGTTGCTTGTCAGCACCACAAAGGGGATGGAGCTGGCGCGGATGGTCCCCACCTCGGGGATGGTGACCTGCATCTCGGACAGCAGCTCCAGCAAAAACGCCTCAAACTCCTCGTCTGCCTTGTCGATCTCGTCGATCAGCAGCACCACCGGCTCCTTGGAGCGGATGGACTTGAGCAGGGGGCGCTCCAGGAGGTACTCGTCGCTGAAGAGGGAACGGGTCAGCGCGCTGCTGTCCACCCGCCCCCGGTCCACCTGGATGCTGAGCAGCTGCTTTTGATAGTTCCACTCGTAGAGGGCCTTGCTCTCGTCCAGCCCCTCGTAGCACTGCAGCCGCACCAGCTCCCGGTCCAGGGCGGAGGCCATCACCTTGGCAATCTCCGTCTTTCCCACGCCGGCGGCCCCCTCGATGAGCAGGGGGCGGCCCAGCTCCAGCGCCACCAGCAGCGTGGTGACCAGCTGATCGTCGCAGATATAGTGGGCGGCGTCCAGCCGCGCCTTCAGAGTTGAAAGATCCATTTTCATCATGGCAAAGGCATACTCCTTTTGTTTGCTTTTTCACAAAGTTATTATCACTATCATATCACATTTCACCCGGGGAGGGAAGGGGGAGCTTTTGCCACATCGGACAAAAATCATATGTTTCCGCTGGCAGGCGGCGGAAACAAAAATCCCCCGGCAGAAACAGCGCCTGCCAGGGGATTCTGAAAAGTCAATGAAAGAACACTGTTATACCGTGGGATACTCGCCGTCCCACAGTACCTTGCGGAACTTCATGGGGTCGGTGTTGCCCTCTGTGGAGAACAGCAACACCTGACTGAACCGGTCAAGCCCCAGATAGTCCCGGAGATCCTTATACTCGTCCGTCTCCATCAGCGCGGCGATAAGCCCCATGGTGACCGCGCCGGACTCGCCGGAAATCACGGTGGGATCGCCCTTCACCGGCACGCCCAGCATCCGCATGCCCCGGGCGCTGACCCAGTCGGGGCAGGAGACGAAGGCGTTGGCGTGGTTGCGGAGGATGTCCCAGGAGATGATGTTGGGCTCGCCGCAGGCGAGACCTGCCATAATGGTCTGCAGATCGCCGGTGACAATGCGGGGATTGCCGTCGCCGGCCATAGCGCCCCGGTAGAGGCAGTCGGCCGCCCGGGCTTCCACGACAACAAACTTCGGCGGATCATTGGGGAAGAGGTTGGAGAAGTAGCCAATCACGGCGCCGGCGAGGCTGCCCACGCCCGCCTGGACAAACACATGGCTGGGGCGGTTGACGCCGACCTGCCGCAGCTGATCGGCAGCCTCGCTTGCCATAGTGCCGTAGCCCTGCATGATCCAGGTGGGGATCTCCTCGTATCCCTCCCAGGCGGTGTCCTGCACCACCACGCCGTGGGTGGTCTTTGCGGCTTCCGCTGCGGCCATGCGGACGCAGTCGTCATAGTTCACGTCCTCGATGGTGACCTGGGCGCCCTCTTTTTTGATGTTTTCGTAGCGTGCCTGGCTGCTGCCCTTGGGCATATGGACCACTGCCTTCTGCCCCAGCTTGTGGGCGGCCCAGGCGATGCCGCGGCCGTGGTTGCCATCGGTGGCGGTGAAGAAGGTGGCGTGGCCGAACTCCTTCTCACACTGCTCGCTTATGAGGTAGTCGTAAGTCATTTCAGAGACGTGACGGCCCATCTGGTGGGCGATGTACCGGGCCATGGCAAAGGATCCGCCCAGCACCTTGAAGGCGTTGAGCCCGAAACGGAAGGACTCATCCTTCACAAAGAGGCCGCCCAGCCCCAGGTAGCTTGCCATGCCGTCCAGTCTGGCCAGCGGCGTTACAGAGTACTGCGGAAAGCTGCTGTGGAAAAAGCGGGCCTTTGCCACCTCCGCCAGGGCCATCAGGGGGAGGTTGTGGTCGTCGCTGGCCGGCATATGATTATCTGTCCATTTGATCTGTTCTTTCATATTGTCGTCCCCTAACAAAAATTTTTAGTTTCACAGACTTTTTGTTTGTTTCCGCCGCAATCATACCATAAATCAGACGGAAGTCAAGGGCATTTCAGGGAAAATCTTGCACAAAAAGAGCAGATCCAAATAAGTGGTTTTCGTAGAGGAGGGACAGGGGGCCGTTTTGGCGCCGCTGACGAAGGAAAAGCCCCCTGCCGGACAGGGTTCGGCAGGGGGAAGTGGGCGTCAGCCCTGATGCTTGATAAGGCCAAATGCCTTGGAGAACTCCATCACAGCAATGGGGATAATGGAGAGCCCCAGGGCGGCGGCATACTGCCAGGCAGGCAGCAGCACCAGGCCAAAGGCGATTCGAACCGGAGTGAAGAGCACCAGCAGCATCAGAAGGATGGAAACCGCCGCAGCCTTGTTCAGGTTCCGGTTGGTGAAAATTCCGGTTTTGAACAGGGAACGGGTGGAGCGCATGTTATAGCTCTGGAAGATCTGGGTCAGGGCCAGGACAAAGAAGGCCATGGTCTGCCCAGCCGCCTCTCCGCCGCTTTGGCCGATCTGGAAGGCGATCAGGGTGAGAATGGCGAACATACAGCCCTGCAGCACCACCCGAACGCCCAGGCCATGGGCGAAAATCCCTTCATTTTTGGGCTTGGGCGGGCGGTTCATGACGCCGTCCTCCACAGCCTCCATCCCCAGGGCGATGGCCGGGAGGGAATCGGTGATCAGGTTGATCCACAGCAGCTGCATGGAGATCAGAGGGGTCTTGCGCCAGAGGATCATGGCGAAGAAAACGGTGAGTACCTCGCCGATGTTGGTCCCCAGGAGGAACCCGACTACCTTGCGGATATTGTCATAGATTCCGCGGCCCTCCCGCACGGCGTCCACAATGGTGGCAAAGTTGTCGTCGGTAAGGGTCATGTCCGCGGCGCCCTTGGCCACGTCTGTTCCTGTAATGCCCATGGCGCAGCCGATGTCGGCGGCCTTCAGGGCGGGGGCGTCGTTGACGCCGTCGCCGGTCATGGAGACCACCTGGCCCTTGCGCTGCCAGGCCTTGACAATGCGGATCTTATTTTCCGGGGAGACACGGGCGTAGACGGAGATATGCTCCACGGCTCCGTCCAGCTCCTCCTCGCTCATGGCGTCCAGCTCCTGGCCGGTGACAGCCCGGTCGCCGTCCTGGAGGATCCCCAGGTCCCGGGCAATGGCGGAGGCGGTGACCACATGGTCGCCGGTGATCATCACCGGCTTGATGCCGGCCTGACGGCAGACGGCCACGGCCTCCTTGGCCTCCGGGCGGGGCGGGTCGATCATGCCCACAAGCCCCAGGAAGGTGAGGCCGCTCTCCAGGGTTTCCACTGTGATCTCACCAGGCAGGTCCGGCAGCTCCTTATAGGCTACCGCCAGCACCCGCAGGGCGTCGCTGCTCATCTTGTCGTTCCACCGGGAGGCGGCGTCCAGATCGCCTGCTACGCAGCAGGGGGCGATGCTGTCAAAGGCGCCCTTGACAATAACAACCGCTTTGCCGTCCATGCGGTTGACTGTGGTCATCCGTTTCCGGTCGGAGTCGAAGGGCAGGGCCGCCAGACGGGGATACTGCCGGTTGATGTCGTCCTTGGGCATGCCGTTTTTGTAGGCGGCCAGGACGATGGAGGTCTCCGTGGGATCGCCCAGATGTTT
>CAJFPI010000096.1 GCA_904398675.1 uncultured Oscillospiraceae bacterium | reverse complement strand
GGTGACGTCATGGATAAAGCCCATGTCCAGCATCCGGTCCGCCTCGTCCAGCACCACGGTCTCCACCTTGTCCAGCCGCACGGTGCGGCGCTTGAGGTGGTCGCTGAGGCGGCCGGGGGTGGCAATGACGATCTGAGGCTTTTTCTTCAGCGCGTCGATCTGCTTGCCGATGGGCTGTCCGCCGTAGAGACAGACCATCCGCACCCCGGTTTTAAACTGGGCGATCTCCCGCATCTCCGCGGTGATCTGCATGGCAAGCTCCCGGGTGGGGGCCAGGATCACCGCCTGGACGGCGGTGCTCTCCGGATCAATGTGCTCAATGATGGGAATGCCGAAGGCAAAGGTCTTCCCCGTGCCGGTGGGGGCCTTGGCGGTAAGGTCCTTCCAGGCCATCATGGGCGGGATGCTGCCCGCCTGGACGGGGGTGGAGACCTCATAGCCCTTTTTTTCCAGCGCCCGCATGATCTCCGGGGACAGGCCCAGCGTGTCAAAACGGACGCCCTGTGTCAATTCCATGGTCGCAAAATCCTCTCTATTGAAATTCGTATCCACAGCTGAGAGGCTTTTGGACCAAAATCGCCCTAACCTCCCACTTTACAACACCAATATAGCACACCTCCCGCCCCGTTGCAAGAGCGGGCGGCAGGAAACTGTCCTACGGCGGGGAAATGGGACATAGGGTGGAGGGGGGTGGTCAGATGAAAAAGGTGGGGATGGCTCTGGCGGCGCTCTGGTTTGCCTGGGGGCTGCTGCGGCAGCCGGAGAGCGCCTCCGCCGCGGCGGGGGAGGGGCTGCTGCTGTGCGCCCAGACGGTGATCCCCTCCCTGTTCCCGTTTTTTGTGGTGGTGTCGCTGCTGATCCAGATGGGGGCGGCGGCGCGCCTGCAGCGGCTGTTCGCCCCCTTCATGGGCCCGCTCTTCGGCCTGCGGGGGGTGTGTGCGGCGCCGCTGATTGCGGGGCTTGTGGGGGGCTATCCCTCCGGGGCGCGGGCAGCGGCGGAGCTCTTTGAGCAGGGGGCGCTGACCCGGGAGGAGGCGGAGCGGTGCCTCGCCTTTGTGAACAACTGCGGACCGGCCTTCATCCTGTCCTATGTGGGGGCGGGGGTGCTCCACAGCAGCCGGGCGGGGGTGTATCTCTACCTAATCCACGCCCTTGCGGCGTTTCTTACGGGGATGCTCCTGCGGGGAAGAGGCGGGGAGCGGGGGCGGCTGCCGCTCCCGCCATCCGGCGGAGAAAGACCGAAATCCCTGGCCCAGATGTTTACCGGGGCGGTGACCGGCTCCTTCAGTGCAGTGCTCCAGATCTGCGCCTTTGTGGTGCTGTTTCGCACCGCGGCGGCCCTGCTGCCCGGCCAATTGCCGGCGGCGGCCCTGGGGGCGGTGGAGATGGTCTCCGGCATCGCCGTCCTTCCGGCGGGGCCGGAGGGCTTTATCGCGGCGGCGGGTATTTTAGGCTGGGGCGGGCTGTCGGTCCACTGCCAGACCATGGCGGTGCTGGGAACGCTGCGCGCCCGGCGGCACTGGCTGGGCAAGGGACTGCAGTGTCTGATCTCCGTGGCACTGGCGGCCCTGGCGGTAAAGGCGGGACTTGTTGTTTGAGGAGGAAATTTGCGGCGGGGGTTGCCAAAAGGCGGGGAAAAGGGTTATACTGAAACGAGATAAAGAAAGCGGCGGCCGTCTCGGCGGCCGCCAAAGGAGCAGATTGTGAAGGATACATTTGGACGAAAGATCGACTACCTCCGGATCTCGGTGACGGACCGGTGCAATTACCGGTGCGTCTACTGCATGCCGGAGGAGGGCGTGGAAAAACGGGAGCACGACGAGATTCTCTCCCTGGAGGAGATCGAGGAGATCGCGGCGGCGGCGGTGTCGCTGGGGGTCCGCAAGGTGCGCGTCACCGGCGGCGAGCCTTTGGTGCGCCGGGGCGTTGTGGAGCTGTGCCGCCGTCTGCGGGCTATGGAGGGGGTGGAGGATCTGGCCGTCACCACCAACGGCGCGCTACTGCCGGCCATGGCGCAGGAGCTGAAGGCGGCGGGAGTCAACCGGATCAACATCAGCCTGGACACCCTGCGCCCGGAGCGGTTTGCCGCCATCACCCGCTGCGGCCGCCTGGAGGACTGCCTGGCGGGGCTGCGGGCGGCGCTGGGGTGCGGCATGTCCCCCATCAAGATCAACACGGTGCTCATCGGCGGCTTTAACGACGACGAGATCGAGGACTTGGCAGAGCTGACAGTGCGCTATCCGGTGGACGTCCGGTTCATTGAGCTGATGCCCATCGGCCACACGGTCCCCTTTGGACCGGAGGCGTACCTCCCGGTCACTGTGGTAAAGGAGCGGCTGGGAGACGCGCTGGAGCCGGCGGGGACCGACGGCGGGGTGGCAAAGCTCTACCGCCTGAAGGGGGCCAAGGGCCGCATCGGCCTCATCACGCCCCTCAGCTGCGAGTTCTGCGGCAGCTGCAACCGCCTGCGCCTGACGGCGGACGGCCACCTGAAACCCTGCCTCCACTCGGCGGAGGAGATCCCGGTCCGGGGCCTCCACGGCGCTGCGCTGCGCCAGGCGATTTTGGACGCGGCGGCGGCAAAGCCCGCCTCCCACGGGGCGCTGTCGGCGGAGTGCCGCTCCCGCTCGGCCAGGGATATGAACCGGATCGGCGGATAAATCGGGACAGTCAAGGAGCCCGGCGCAGCTGCGCCGGGCTCTTTCTGCCGCCAGGGGTGCTATTATTGGACGAGGGCCGCCCACAGCTCCTCCGGCGTATCCACCAGCACGGCGGCGCCGGCGCGGAGCAGCTCCTCCCGGGTGCGGAACCCCCAGGTGACGGAGAGGCAGGGAAGGCCGGCGCTGCGGGCGGTGGCCACGTCCACCTCCGAATCCCCCACATAGACGGCGCCCTCTTTTCCGGCGCCCAGCTCCCCCAGGGCCAGCAGCACTGTGTCCGGCGCGGGCTTGCGGCGCATGCCCTGCCGCTCGCCAACCGCCACTGCCACGCGATTGCCGAAGTAGTGGCGGCAGAGATCCTTTACGGCGCCGTCCACCTTGTTGGACACCACGCCCACCCGGCATCCGGCGGCGTGCAGCCGGTCCAGCAGGGGGAGAATGCCGTCGTAGGGGTGGGTCTTCACCTGGCTGTGCTCGGCGTACCAGGACCGCAGCGCCGCGGTGTGCCGCTCCAGCTCCGCCTCGCCGCAGGGGGCGGGCAGGCTGCGGCGCATCAAATTGCCCAGGCCGTTGCCCACAAACTGCCGCACCTCCTCCAGAGAGCGGGGAGGAAAACCGGAGGCGGACAGCACATGATTCACCGCGTCGCGCAGGTCCTCCAGGGTGTTGAGAAGAGTGCCGTCCAGATCAAACAAAACAGTGGAATAGCCCATGGAAATCACCTCGCGGGCTAGTATACCGGTTTTCTTTCGGGTTGGCAACCGCCTGAGCGGTTGAATTTTCGAAAAAATTTGTTATACTTGTGTCTGACAGACAAGGAGGTACGCTTTCTATGAGCAAAAAATGGCTGATTGCATCGGATATCCACGGCTCCGCCCGCTGGTGCGCCGCGCTGATGGAGGCGGTGGAGCGGGAGCAGCCGGATCAGATCCTTCTGCTGGGAGACCTGCTCTACCATGGGCCCCGCAACGCCCTGCCGGAGGACTACAGCTGCCCCAAAACCGCGGAGATGCTCAACGCCCGGAAGGAACAGATCGTGGCCGTCCGGGGCAACTGCGACGCCGAGGTGGACCAGATGGTGCTGGAGTTCCCGGTGATGGCGGACTATGCCCTGCTGGAGATAGGAGGCTTGTCCCTGTATGTGACCCACGGCCACCTGTGGAACGAGGAGAACCTGCCGGCAATGAAAAAGGGCAGCATCCTCCTCAACGGGCACACCCATGTGCCGGCCTGCCGGCTCCATGAGACCTATGTGTATATGAACCCCGGCTCCGTCTCCATCCCCAAGGAGGGGAGCAGCCGCGGCTATATGACCCTGGAGGACGGCCTCTTCTGCTGGAAGACCCTGGAGGGGGCTGTGTACAACGAGTACCGGGCGGCGGAGCGCTGAGGACTTGACGAAAAAATTATGAAATTTGCACGCCGCCCTGCAATAAAACAGGGTGCTGATGCATTATGCATATGACGGGAGAGGGAAATCATGTTGTGGACCATAGGCACAATGGCACAGGAGCACAGACCCGGTCCGGGAGAGCTGGAGGACCTGCTGCTCCAGATTGCCGCCGGCGGGCGGGAGGCGCTGGCGGACTTCTACGCCGCCACCAGGACGGCGGTTTACGGCCTGGCGCTCTCCTATTTGAAAAACGGCCACGACGCCGAGGATGTGGTGCAGGATACCTACATCCGGGTGTGGGACAGCGCCGCCGGCTACCAGCCCCACGGCAAGCCCATGGCCTGGGTGCTGACCATCGCGAAAAACTTCTCTCTGATGCATCTGCGGTCCCGGGAGAAAATGCGGGATCTCAGCGAGGGGGAGTGGGAATCGCTGGCCATTGAGGCCCCGGCGGTGACGGCGGAGGACCGGCAGGTGCTCTCCGCGGCGCTGGAGGTGCTGGGGGAGCAGGAGCGGCAGATCGTGCTGCTCCACGCCGTCTCCGGCCTCAAGCACCGGGAGATCGCCCAACTGATGGAGCTGCCGCTGGCCACGGTGCTCTCCAAGTACCACAGAGGGCTGAAAAAACTGAGAGGAAGACTGGAAGGAGGGGACGCCATATGACAGATCATATGCTGGAGCAAAAGCTGGCCCAGGCGCTGGAGCACGCCGCCCCCAACCAGATCGACGCCATACTGGAGCGCTGTGAGGAGCGGCGGGGAACCGTGGTGGTTATGCAGCAGAGGCCCAGACGGCGGCGGTCCCTGGCCGCCTATGCGGTGGCGGCGTGCCTGGCGCTGCTGCTGATCGGCGGCAGCGGGCTGGGCCTGATGTATCGGCAGAGCAACGCGGTGGCCTCGGTGGTCTCGCTGGATGTGAACCCCAGCATGGAGATGCGGGTGAGCCAGAGCGAAAAGGTCCTCTCCGTGACGGCGCTGAACGCCGAGGCGGAGGAGGTGCTCGCTGACCTGCCGCTGGAGGGGACGGACCTCAATGTGGCGGTCAACGCCGTGATCGGCTCCCTGCTGCGCCACGGCTATCTGGACAGCATTTCCTCCGCCATCCTGATTTCCGTGGAGGACAGCGACGCCAACCGGGCCGCCCGGCTGCAGCAGTCCCTCAGCACCGAGGTAGGCACCGCGCTGCAGAATGCGCAGTCCGGTGCATCCGTGCTCAGCCAGACGGTGACCCAGGATGTAGGGCTGGACTCCCTGGCCCAGGCAAACGGGGTTTCTGTGGGCAAGGCGTATCTGATTGAGAGCATCCGCGGCATAAACAGCAGCCTTGATTTCAATGACCTGGCCGCCCTCTCGGTGGAGGAGCTCAAGCAGATGGTTTCCGCCGGCTCCGGGCAGATGCCCATTGGCCGGGATCAAGCCGGCGTCATTGCCCAGACCTACGCCGGCGTCCTGGAGCTGGATGCGGTGGCGGTGGAGGTGGACCCGGAGCTGGACGAGCGGCAGCCCCACTATGAGGTGGAGCTGGAGACAGCCTTCGGCGAGTACGAATACCGGATCGACGCCTATACCGGTGAAGTGCTCAGCGGCCAGGCGGATATCTCCACAGGCGGAGGAAACAGCGGGACTGTCGTCACACCTCCCGACAGCCAGCAGACGGGCTCCGGCACGGACATTGGCCTGGAGGCGGCAAAGAACGCTGCGCTGAGCCATGCGGGCGTGTCGGCCTCCCAGGCGCAGTTTTCCAAAACCGGCCGGGACTATGACGACGGACGGCTGGAGTACGAGATCGAGTTCTGGGTGGGAGACACGGAGTACGACTACGAGGTGGACGGCAGCAGCGGGGCGATTTTGAAAAGCGAGGTAAAGACCCATGCTGCAGCGTCTGGCGGCGATATCGGCTTGGAGGCCGCCCGGGATGCCGCACTCAGCCACGCGGGGCTGTCGCTCTCCCAGGTGAGCAGCCTGGAGACAGAGCGGGATTATGACGATGGCCGCCTGGAATACGAGATCAAATTCCGCGCAAACGGGATGGAATATGAATACGTCATCGATGGTGCTACCGGCAGCGTGCTGGAGTATGAGATGGATGAGGACTGACTGCAGTGCCGGGAGAAGGGCCCCTTCTCCCGGCGCTTTTTGCTGCCGGCGGGACGGAGCGGGGAAAAAGGGCAATTCCTGTAAGAAATATTATCTATTCCGATTTTTCAAATTTTGGAGAAAATATGCCGGCTTTTATCTCTGGAAAGTGTTGGATATACGCGGTTTCCACAAAAAAGGGGAGGGGCTTTTGTTCAAATCGGCGGGAATGCGGAAAATGAAGGAAAGCCTATTGCGGCGCTGTGCGGACTGGGCTATAATGAGGGCAGGCAGGACTTTGGCAAGCGGCTGCCGCCAGATGCTGCAGGTCGCGTGCTGATATTGTGAATCAGTGAATAAAGGAGAGCATTTGCCATGAAATTTTCCAGTAAAGTCCAAAAGTGCGGCCTCTCCCCCATGCGGAAGTTTCATCCCTACGCTGTGGCGGCCAAGGCGGCCGGCAAGAAGATCTACCACCTGAATATCGGCCAGCCGGACATTGAGACGCCGGCAGTATATTTTGAGGCTATCCGGAATTTCCGGCAGCCGGTCCTGGAGTACGCGCCTTCCCCCGGCATCCCGGAGATGATCCAGGCTGTCAAGGGCTACTATGACAACCTGGGGATCCATTTTGACGAGAGCGAGATCCTGGTGACCACCGGCGGCAGCGAGGCGCTGCAGATCGCCCTGAACTGCATTCTGGATGACGGCGACGAGATCATTATTCCCGAGCCGTTCTATCCCAACTATAACACGTTTGTCCGCACCACCGGCGCATCCATCCGCCCCCTGACCACCCGGCCGGAGGAGGGGTATCACTACGCTGACCGGGCAAAGATCGAGTCGCTGATCAACGAGCATACCCGGGCCATCATGGTCACAAACCCCGGCAACCCCACCGGCGTTGTGCTGACGCCGGAGGAGATGCGGATGCTGGCGGATGTGGCCAAGGAGCATGAGCTCTTTGTCATCGGCGACGAGGTGTACCGCGAGTTTGTCTACGGCGGGGAGAAACTGGCCTCTATGGCCCAGTTTGACGACATCGCCGACAACGCCATCATCATCGATTCCGTCTCCAAGCGGTTTTCTGCCTGCGGCGCCCGCATCGGCGTGCTGATCTCCCGGAACAAGGAGCTGATGGGCCACGCCATGAAATACTGCCAGGCCCGCCTGTCCGTGGCGACGCTGGACCAGGTGGCTGCCGCCGCGCTGTACACAGTCCCTGCCGACTACTTCGACGCCACCCGGGAGGAGTATAAGCGCCGCCGGGATACGGTGGTGGCCAAGCTGGCGGAGATCCCCGGCGTGGTCTGCTCTCACCCCAAGGGGGCCTTCTATCTGATGGCAAAGCTGCCGGTGGACGACGCGGACGCCTTCCAGAAGTGGCTGCTCACGGACTTTGACGACAACGGCGACACTGTCATGTTCGCCCCCGGCGGCCCCTTCTACGCCACCGAGGGCCTGGGTGTGGATGAGATCCGCATTGCTTATGTCCTCAAGCAGCAGGATCTGGAGCGGGCCATGGATCTGTTGGCCCTGGGCATCAAGGCCTATAACGCCCGGAAACAGTAACAGCATACGGAACATGGAAAGCACCTGGCCCGCAGCCGCCCTGCCCGCCGGGTGCTTTCTGCGTATCGGAGGGGGGACGGACTGCCGCAGCGGGCTGGCAAATTCCGTTTTTGCAAAAAGATGGCCTTTATTATGAAAATGCATAATTTTTGTTGTCTGGAAAAGCAAAACATGGTACAATTTATAAAAAGAAACTGAAGATCGACCGGGAGAGGGGGAAAGCGCCATGTGGAGATGGATCGTCGGCCTGGTGCTGGCGGCCGGGCTGATTGTGAGCGCCCTGCCTGCTCTGCGGGCCCAGTGGCGGGCCGGGCGGAGCAGATGGGCGCAGCGCCGCAGGGGGCCGCGCCTCAGCGACCGGCAGAATCCGGCAGGAGACCGGCCGATAACAAGGCGGGAGGCGGCAGCGCTTTTCTGGCTCATCCACAACTATAACCGCCATGTCCCGCAGGATCACGACAGCCTGCCCTGACCTGATGCCGGCGCTTTCGGCCTGATGGAGCGGCAGGCGGGGATCAGACGCTGCGGGTGCGGCAGTCCGCCAGATCGAAACAGTTGGGAACGGAAAGGGTAAAATAAGAAGAGAGGTGATCCAATGGAAGGCCCGTATAAGGACTCCCGCAAGCTGGAGCGCCGGACGGCATCGCTCTTTGTACAGAATACCGGACGGCAGCAGTGCGGCGCCGGCTATGGCTGGGGGCCGGGCGTCCGCGATCATTTCATACTCCACCATGTTCTATCCGGCAGGGGCACCTGCGTGATGGGAGGACAGAGCCATGAGCTGCAGGCCGGGGACAGCTTTTTGATTTTCCCGGATACCACGGTGCATTATTTTGCAGACCGCGAGGAGCCGTGGGAGTATATCTGGGTGGGGTTCAACGGCATGGACGCTGGCCGGTATGTGGAGATGACAGCGTTTTCTCCCCAGTCGCCGGTGCTGCGGGATACCGGCGACGGACGTCTGCCCCAGTTTCTGGAGGAGGTTTACAGGGCATATGGCACAGCCGTGTGGGACAGCCTTGCTATGACAGGGCGGCTGTATGGGCTGCTGTCCTATCTTGTGGCGTCGGCCCAGCAGGGGCTGCCGCCCCGGCGGGACGGTGCAGACTGCGCCGAGGCCGCGGCGGATTACATCATCAGCCACTATGCAGAGGCGATCACTGTGGAGCAGCTGGCGGAGCACTTCTCCCTGAGCCACAGCAGCCTCTACCGAAAGTTCATGCGGCGCTTTCAGAGGTCGCCCAAGCGGTTTTTGCTGGAGTACCGCATTGAAAGGGCCTGCCAGCTCCTGTCTGCGACGGATCATTCCGTACAGGAGGTGTCCACCTCTGTAGGGTTTGATGATCCTTTTTATTTCTCTCGGGTCTTTAAAGAGATGATGGGCGTCTCCCCCAGGCAATATGCCAATCGCTATCGAAAGTGAGACGCCTGCGTCAGCGCGGAAAACGACGGCCGAACTGGCAGAAAATCCACGCCTGCCAGTTCGGCTGCTGTTGTACAGGAAACTACAGCTATTCGAATGAAAAATCCATGTGTTTTTCAGAGCAGGTTTCTATAATAGAGGTTAGAAAACAGAACATATCACGGAGAATATGGAGGAGAACAGCGTGGGGGAGTATGTATTTCAGGTGAACGATTTTGACCGGTTGCAGCATGCGGCGGAGGAGTTGTACGGCGCGCCGCAGGCCGCCGCACAGGCGGGGCGCTACCGGGGGCTGCTCCAGGGGTTTGAAGATACCTTTGGCCCTGCTGAGCGCCTGGCCGTGTTCTCCGCCCCGGGGCGCACGGAGATCGGCGGCAACCACACCGATCATCAGCACGGCAAGGTGCTGGCGGGCAGTGTGAACCTGGATGTGATTGCCGCTGTGGGTCCCAGCGGCGACAATACCATCCGTATCCAGAGCGAGGGGTTCCCCATGGATGTAGTGGATCTGGGAGATCTCAGTGTCCGCGAGGAGGAGAAGAATACCTCTGCCGCCATTATCCGGGGCATTGCGGCCTGGTTTGTCCAGCGGGGCTGCAAGGTGGAGGGGTTCAACGCCTACACCACCTCCAATGTCTTGAAGGGCAGCGGCCTGAGCTCCAGCGCCGCCTTTGAGGTGCTGGTGGGCACCATCATCAACCACCTGTTTTACGGTCAGCAGTGCACCCCCATCCAGATCGCACAGATCGGGCAGTACGCGGAGAACGTCTACTTCGGCAAGCCCAGCGGCCTGCTGGATCAGATGGCCTCCTCGGTGGGGAACATGGTGACCATCGACTTTGCCGACAATGCCAACCCCATTGTGGAGCGGGTGGACTTCGATTTCGCCCACTCCGGCTACGCCCTGTGCATTGTGGACAGCGGCGCCGACCACGCGGACCTCACCGACGAGTATGCGGCCGTCACCAGGGAGCTCAAGGAGGTCTGCGCCCACTTTGGCAAGAGCGTCCTGCGGGAGGTGCCGGAGGCGGATTTCTACGCGGAGCTCCCTGTCCTGCGCCGGAAGGCCGGAGACCGGGCCGTGCTGCGGGCCATCCACATTTACGAGGACAACCGCCGGGTGGAGGGGCAGGTGGCAGCCCTGCGGGCAGGGGATTTTGATGCGTTTTTGAGACTGGTCACCGCCTCGGGCCTCTCCAGCTGGCGGCTGCTGCAAAATGTGGTTCCTGCCGGGTATACCCACCACCAGGAGGTGGCGGTGGCGCTGACAGTGTGCGAAAAACTGCTGAACGGCCGGGGGGCCTGCCGTGTCCACGGCGGCGGATTTGCCGGCACCATCCAGGCGTTCGTACCGCTGGATCTGCTGGAGCGTTTCCAGGTCGAGATGGAGCGCATCCTGGGGGATGGGTCCTGCCATGTGCTGTCCATCCGGCCGGTGGGCGGCGTGCGCCTTGTATGAGGCGCGGAGAGACTGGCGCGAGAAGGGAGCCGCGGCAGCTGCGGTTCCCATGTATTTGAAAGGGGAGGACAACTGTATGAAAACGATTCTGGTGGCCGGCGGGGCCGGCTATATCGGCAGCCACATGGTGGCGCTGCTGGTGGAAAAGGGTTATGATGTGGTGGTGGTGGATAACCTCTGCACCGGCCACAGGGAGGCTGTGAAGGGGG
>CAJFPI010000095.1 GCA_904398675.1 uncultured Oscillospiraceae bacterium | reverse complement strand
GAAATGATCAGCGGGGTCCGGGCCTCGTCGATGAGGATGGAGTCCACCTCGTCCACAATGGCGAAGTTGTGGCCCCGCTGGACCAGCTCCTGGCTGTAGAGGGCCATGTTGTCCCGGAGGTAGTCAAAGCCCATCTCATTGTTGGTGCCGTAGGTGATATCTGCGGCGTATGCCTCCTGGCGCTGCTTTTTATCCAGCCCATGGATGATCAGGCCCACGCTGAGGCCCAGGAAACGGTACACCTTGCCCATCCACTCGCTGTCGCGCTTGGCCAGGTAGTCGTTGACCGTGACAATGTGGACGCCCTCGCCGGTGAGGGCGTTGAGGTAGGCGGGAAGGGTGGCCACCAGGGTCTTGCCCTCGCCGGTCTTCATCTCGGCGATGCGCCCCTGGTGCAGCACGATGCCGCCCACCAGCTGCACCCGGTAGGGCCGCATGCCCAGCACACGGTCAGCCGCCTCCCGCACCGTGGCAAATGCCTCGGGCAGAATATCATCCAGCGTTTCGCCGTTTTGCAGCCGCTCCTTAAACTCGCCGGTCTTGGCCTGAAGCTGCGCATCGGACAGAGCCTTATATGCATCGGCCATGGCCTCGATTTTATCCACAACCGGGTAGATCTGCTTCAGCTCCCGCTCGCTGTAAGTACCAAAGATTTTTTTCAGCAAACCCATTTCACTACACTCCTCTTTATGGTCAGTGTCTTAAAACACAAATAGGCACGCGGTATAGTATACCACATTTTCAGCTAAAAGCAAAGGCGGGAATTGCCGGATTTTGTGAACTTTTTGTATCTCTTTCCGGCAAAACGGCAGAATCTCTCCCCCCGGGGAACTTTTCCTCCGTTTCCACTCGCTATCCGGGACCGACTGTGCTATAATGTAAGCACTGCGTCAAAGCGCCGCACGGGGAACAGCTGCCAAGGCATCTTCCGCCGCGCGCCGCTGCCGGAGGGCGAATGCGCCGCCTCCCGCCGTTTCTCTGATGGGCGGCGGGCGAAAGCGGTCTGCCGCCCAAAGCAACAAGATATCGACTCTGCGCCGCCTGTGCGTGGCGCTGTGATCCAGGGAGGAACTGCAAGAATGCGAATGGTCGTCAAGGTGGGGACATCCACCCTCACTCACAGCACGGGCAAGCTCAACATCCGGCGGGTGGAATCGCTGTGCAAGGTGATGAGCGATTTGAAAAACGCGGGACACGAGATGGTTCTGGTCTCCTCCGGCGCTATCGCCATGGGGGTAGGGAAAATGAATCTCCAGGCAAAGCCCGCCGACATGCCCACCAAGCAGGCCGCCGCCGCTATCGGGCAGTGCGAGCTGATGTACATCTACGACAAGCTTTTTTCGGAATACCACCACACAGTGGCCCAGATCCTGCTGACCGGCTCGGATGTGGAGGATCCCCAGCGGCACCGGAATTTTCAGAATACCATGTTCCGCCTGCTGGAGATGGGGGCGCTGCCGGTGATCAACGAGAACGACACGGTGGCCACGGCGGAGATCGCCGTGGGGGATAACGACACCCTGGGCGCCATCGTGGCGGTAAACATCCACGCGGATCTTCTGGTGCTCATGAGCGATATTGACGGGCTCTACACCGCCGATCCACGAAAGGTCCCTGACGCTACCCTGATCCCCCGGGTGGAGCAGCTGACGGAGGAAATCCTGTCCCTGGCCGGCGGCAGCGGCACGGCCCTCGGCACCGGGGGCATGGTGACAAAGCTCAACGCCGCCCGCATCTGCATGGAGGCCGGCTGCGACATGGTGATTACCAACGGCATGCGGCCAAAGGACCTCTATGACATTGCCGCCGGGGCCGCCGTGGGTACCCGCTTTATCAGCGATAAAGGAGGGGAGAGATGAACCGGGACGTTATGGTTTTTGGGCGGAAAATGCATGCGTGCCTGCTGGGAGGAGGCGAGATCCCCATTCTCCTGCTGTCCGGCAGCAGCATCCCTCTGCCTCAGGTGGAATACCGCCCTCTCACCAAGGCCCTGGCTCAGAACCATCTGGTGGTGGTCCTGGAAAAATTCGGCTATGGCGGCAGCGACTCTACGGACGAGAGCCGGGCGATTCACCAGGTGGTAGAGGAATACCGGGCGGCTGTGACGGCGCTGGATCTGTCCCTGCCGCTGGTTCTGGCCGCCCACAGCATGGGCTTTCTGGAGGCGCTGTACTGGGCGCAGCACTATCCGGAGGAGGTGCTGGCCCTGATCGGTGTCGACCCGGCCACGCCGGAGAGCTACCAGGATTTTGATATCGACAGGGCGGAAAAACGGCTGCGCTCCCTGTCCAAAAAGCCATTGATGCAGAAACTGGCCGCAGATCAGTACTGCCGCCAGCTGTTCCGCAGACTTTCCATTCCCAGAGACAAGCGGGCAGACCTGGAGGCCAAGGCCCTGCGCAGCATTGCCGGTCCGGTGTGGCTGGCGGAGTGCGAGGCGCTGCCTGGCAACCTTTCCGCCATCGCCGCCCTGCCGCCGCCCCGTACCATTCCCGTCCTCTTCTTCCTTTCCAACGGAAAGGGGACCTCCATGTCCACCGCCCTATGGCGACAGCACGGCACGGACTTTCTCAAAAACATGGTGTACAGCGAGTACATCCTGCTGGATCTGCCCCACAATCTCTATCAGCTTGCGCCGGATCTCATCGCCCGGAAAATCACCTCCTGGCTGGGGCCGGTGATCAAAAACGACTAAGGGAGGAGCTTACCATGACTACATCCCAACTGCTGGAGCGCGCCAAAGCGGCCAAGCCCGCCATGGCCACCGCCTCTGCGGATCAGAAAAACCAGGCTCTGCTTGCCATGGCGGATGCTCTGGAGCGGCATGCCGCAGATATTCTCGCCGCCAACGCGGCCGACATGGCCGCTGCCAAGGGGCACATCAGCGACGTGATGCTGGACCGCCTGGCCCTCAGCCAAAGCCGCATCGCCGGCATGGCGGAGGGCATCCGCCAGGTGGCGGCTCTGCCTGACCCAGTGGGCCAGGTGCTGCGGACGGTTGAGCGCCCAAACGGCCTTGTCATCGAAAAGGTATCCGTCCCCATGGGCGTCATCGCCATCATCTATGAGAGCCGTCCCAATGTGACAAGCGACGCCGCCGCCCTGGCCCTGAAGGCGGGCAGCGCCTGCGTCCTCCGCTGCGGCAAGGAGGCCCACCAGTCCGCCGCAGCCATCGTCTCCGCCCTCAAGGGCGGCCTTGCCGCAGCCGGTCTGCCGGAGGATGCGCTGCAGCTGGTGGAGGACACCACCCGCCAGAGCGCCAACGAGCTGATGCAGGCTGTAGGCTATGTGGATCTGCTGATCCCCCGGGGCGGCGCCGGGCTGATCCGCTCCTGCGTGGAAAACGCCACGGTAAATGTGATCGAGACCGGCACCGGCATCTGCCACATCTATGTGGATGCGGCGGCGGACCAGGAAAAGGCCCTGTCCATTGTAGAAAATGCCAAGTGCTCCCGCCCCAGCGTCTGCAACGCCGCGGAGGTGTGCCTGGTCCACCGGGATATCGCCGCCGCCTTTCTCCCCCGCCTTCGCGGGCGGCTGACGGAGGACCGCTCCGCCCGGGGGGAGACGCCGGTGGAGCTGCGGCTGGACGGGGCCGCGGCAGCCCTCATCCCCGGCACGGCCGCAGGTCCACAGGACTTTGACACGGAATTTTTGGATTATATCCTGGCCGTAAAGGTGGTGGACAGCGCGGAGGAGGCCATCGCCCACATCGCCGCCCACTCCACCGGCCACAGCGACGCCATCGTCACCGAGGATGACGATGCGGCCCGCCGTTTCACTTCCCTGGTGGACAGCGCCGCCGTCTATGTCAACGCCTCCACCCGCTTTACCGACGGGGGGGAGTTCGGCCTGGGGTGCGAGATGGGCATCTCCACCCAAAAGCTCCACGCCAGGGGCCCCATGGGCCTGGAGGAGCTGACCACCTACCACTACATTGTGCGCGGCAGCGGCCAGATCCGCTGAGCGCCGGAAAGGAAACTTCTATGGCAAATTACCTCTTCGGCTTTATCGGCACCGGCAACATGGCCGGCGCCCTGGTCCACGCCGCCTGCGAGCGGGTGGCGCCGGATAAGATCATTCTCTCCAACCGCACCCCCGCCAAGGCGGAGGCGCTGGCCAAAAAATTCGGCTGCGCCGTGGGGAGCAATGCCGACGCTGCCGCTGGCAGCAAATACATCTTCCTTGGAGTCAAGCCTCAGATGATGGCCGATGTCCTGGCGGATCTGCGGCCGGTCCTGGCGGCGCGGCAGGACCGCTTTATTCTGGTCTCCATGGCTGCCGGCCTCACCACCGGCCGCCTGGAGGAGATGGCGGGCCTTCCCTGTCCCATCCTCCGGATCATGCCCAACACCGCCTGCGCAGTTGGGGCGGGTATGATTACCTATGCCCCCAACGCCGCCGTGACAGAGGAGGAGCTGCGGGAATTTCTGGACGGCATGGTTTTTGCCGGCGCCTTTGACCGGCTGGAGGAGCATCTCATCGACGCGGCCAGCGCCGTAGCCGGCTGCGGCGGCGCCTTCCTCTGGCAGGTGATGGAGGCCATGGCCGACGGCGGCGTGGCCTGCGGCCTGCCCCGGGATAAGGCCCTTCTCTATGCAGCCCAGCTGATGGCGGGGACCGGCAAGCTGACACTGAACAGCGGCCTCCATCCCGGCGTGCTGAAGGACCAGGTCTGCAGCCCAGGCGGCTCCACCATTGCCGGCGTGCGGGTCATGGAGGAGCGGGGCGTGCGGGGCGCTGTGATGGATGCGGTGATCGCCGCGGAGCAGCGCAGCCGGGAATTGGGGAAACAGTGAGGTTGTTCAAAGCCATACGGGATAAATTCCTTGGCCCTCTGCTGGGCTATGGGATCATCGCCGGGATCCTCCTGGCGGTGGTGTCGATCCTCGCCCTTATCGGCGGCGCGGTAATGCGTGTCCTGGGATTCACCTACCGGTCCATCGGCAGCTTTCTCCTCTTCTTTCTGCTTTTTCTGCTGCTGGACCTGCCCTTTGATCTGGCGGCAGGCGCTCTGCCCAAGGCGCTCTGTTCCATGGGCCGTCTCTCTGCCCTCCAGGCCAGGGTGCTGCACTTCGTGCTGGACCTTCTCTTTTCCGTCCTGGCCATGCGGGCGGCAGATGCGCTGATGGCCTCCGTCTCCGCCACGCCGCTGTCTATTCTGGCGGTTTCTCTGCTGTTTGCCCTGCCCGATCTCTTTGAGAAAGGGAAACCAGACGACGGCATTGATGCCTAAACGGCTGTTTCCTGTGACTAAACATAAAAAAGCCCATTGCCATGTGGAGTACTACACAGGGCAATGGGCTTTTTCAGTTGTGAAAGGCTTAGACCAACTCGATCATAGCGGTCTCCGCGGCGTCGCCCCGGCGAACGCCGGTGCGGGTGATGCGGGTGTAGCCGCCGTTGCGCTCTGTGTAGTTGGGCGCGATCTCCTTGAAGATCTTCTTCACCACGTCCTCCCGGGTGATGAAGGTCATGGCCTGACGATAGGCGGCCAGATCCCCCTTCTTCCCCAGGGTAATCATCTTCTCAGCCAGAGGACGGATCTCCTTGGCACGGGTGATGGTGGTCTCCATCTTGCCCCGATCCAGGAAATCGGTCACCTGCTGACGGAGCATCGCTCTGCGCTGATCGGTCGTTTTGCCGAGCTTACGAGTTCCGGGCATTTCGGTTTCCTCCTTCATAACCCCTCCGCCTGCAGCCGCAGGCAGGCAGGGTCCAATCGATCCAGTTGCGCCCGCTCCCATCCGGGAGCACGGGCTTAGTTGTTATCCTTATCGGCCAGGGACAGTCCCATCATGGCCAGCTTGTTGATGACTTCCTCCAGGCTCTTGCGGCCCAGGTTGCGCACCTTCATCATCTCATCCTCGGTCTTGGAGATCAGGTCCTCCACCGTGTTGATGTTGGCGCGCTTGAGGCAGTTAAAGCTGCGGACACTGAGATCCAGCTCCTCAATGGTCAGCTCCAGCACCTTGTCCCGCTGGGTCTCTGCCTTCTCCACCACGGTGGACTTGGAGCCCACTGTCTCGCTGAGATCGGTGAACAGGGCAAAGTGGTCACAGAGGATCTTGGCGCCCAGAGACACCGCATCCCGGGCAGAGATGGTGGAATCCGTCCAAACCTCAAGCGTGAGCTTGTCGAAGTCCGTCATGTTGCCTACGCGGGTATTTTCCACGGTGTAGTTGACCTTGTACACCGGCGTATAGATGGAGTCCACGGGGATCACGCCGATCACCGTCTGACTGCTCTTGTTGCGATCAGCCGGGACATAGCCGCGGCCGTGACTCAGGGTAATCTCCATATTCAGCGTAGCGCCGGCGCCCAGGGTGGCGATGTGCATCTCAGGGTTGAGCACCTCCACCTCGCCGTCGCTCTTGATATCGCCGGCAGTCACCTCGCAGGGACCCACCGCCTCGATAAAGACGGTCTTGACCCCCTCGCTGTGGAGCTTGGTGATCAGGCCCTTGATGTTCAGCACGATCTCCGTCACATCCTCCTTCACACCGGGGATGGTGGTAAACTCATGCTGCACACCGGCGATCTTGATGCTGGTCGCCGCAGTACCGGGCAGAGAGGAGAGCATGATACGGCGCAGGGCATTGCCCAGTGTCGTGCCGTAACCGCGCTCCAATGGCTCAACCACATACTTGCCGTAGGAATCATCGCCTGGGGTTTCGATACACTCGATCTGGGGCTTTTCAATTTCAATCATGCAGTTACCCTCCTCCTTATGGCAGGCTGCCAAAGGCGGCCCGCGCGAAATTCAGTTCGTGTGATAATCGTCGAGGGTACCCTCAGATTACTTGGAGTAGAACTCAACAATGAGATGCTCCTCAATGGGCAGATCGATGTCCTCTCTCACAGGCAGGCGGGTGATGGTGCCCTTCAGGGCGTTCTTCTCCCGCTCCAGCCACTGGGGAACCAGAACCACGGGAGCATCCTCGCCCACAAGGCGCTTAAACTTCACAGAAGAGCGGCTGGAGTCCTTCACCTCGATCACATCGCCCACCTTCACCAGATAGGAGGGGATGTTGACCTTCTTGCCGTTGACGGTGAAATGGGCATGGTTCACCAGCTGACGGGCCTCCCGGCGGGTCATGGCAAAGCCCAGGCGGTAGACCACGTTGTCCAGGCGGCGCTCGATGAGGCTGAGCATCTCCTCGCCGGTCTTGCCCTGCATCCGGGCAGCCTTCTCATAGTACATCTGGAACTGCTTTTCCATAATACCATAGACAAACTTGACCTTCTGTTTCTCCTGGAGCTGGAGGGCATACTCGCTCTTCTTCTTTCTCATCTGGTTGCCGGGGTTGCGCTCGGTGGTCTTCTTGGCGTACCCCATAGCAGCGGGAGAAATCCCCAAAGCCTTGCAGCGCTTGGCAATGGGCTGCATATTCTTAGCCATAATTCTCTAGTTTCCTCCTTCTTCCAAGTTAGACGCGGCGGCGCTTGGGGGGACGGCAGCCATTGTGGGGGATGGGGGTGACGTCCTTGATCATGGTCACCTCAAGGCCCACGGCCTGCAGCGCGCGGATGGCGGCCTCACGGCCCTGGCCGGGCCCCTTCACAAACACTTCCACCGTCTTCAGGCCGTGCTCCATGGCGGCGCGGGCGGCCACCTCGGCAGCGGTCTGTGCGGCGAAGGGCGTGGACTTCTTGCTGCCGCGGAAACCCTGCCCGCCGGAGGAAGCCCAGGAGATAGCGTTACCCTGAACGTCGGTAACGGTTACCATGGTGTTGTTGAAGGAAGAACGGATATGGACCTGGCCTCTTTCAATGTTCTTCTTTTCGCGCCGGCGGCGGATGACCTTCTTGCCAGTTTTCGGTGCAGCCATTTTCTATTCTCCCTCCTTACTTCTTCTTGTTCGCAATGGTCTTCTTGGGACCCTTGCGGGTTCTCGCGTTGGTCTTGCTGCGCTGTCCGCGGACAGGCAGGCCGCGGCGGTGACGGATGCCGCGGTAGCAGCCGATCTCGGTGAGACGCTTGATATCCAGGGCCACGGAGCGGCGCAGATCGCCCTCCACCATATAGCCGTGATCAATGGCCTCGCGAAGCTTGGCCTCGTCAGTCTCGGTCAGATCCTTCACGCGGGTGTCGGGGTTGATGCCTGTTTTCGCCAGGATGTCCTTGGCGCTCTTTCTGCCAATGCCGTAGATGTAAGTCAAACCGATCTCGATTCGCTTGTCCTTCGGCAGATCAATACCGGCAATTCTTGCCATAGCTTTCTCGCACCTCCAAATTTCACTTAGCCCTGTCTCTGCTTGTGCTTGGGATTTTCGCAAATGACCATAACGCGTCCCTTACGGCGGATAATCTTGCACTTTTCGCACATGGGCTTGACGGACGGTCTTACTTTCATGATGTGCTACCTCCTACTTACTACGCCAGGTAATCCGGCCACGGGTCAGGTCATAGGGCGACATCTCCACCGTAACTTTATCACCGGGCAGAATTCTGATGAAGTTCATTCTGAGCTTTCCGGAAATATGGGCCAAAATGGTGTGGCCATTTCCAATATCTACTTGGAACGTGGTATTGGGCAGCGCCTCAACAACGACGCCTTCCACTTCAATCATATCGGATTTTGCCAAGTGTCTATCCCTCCTGGTCTGGATTACCTGCCCCGCTCAGCTGAGCGAGGGTTCTTCGAACTTCGCTGTTCGTTATCTTTTCCCCGTTTCTGATCTTTTCGGCAACACGGGTGTCCGAGACCATGGCAAAAACGGTGTGCTTCCGTTTTTTCCGTTTCGGCCGCTCCACCCGACGGGTTTTGCCGTCCGCCAGCAGGAGGAAGTCCCCCTCCGTCTCCAGGACGAAGAAGAGCCTTCCCTTATCCCTGCCGGCGGCTGATTGAACAATCATGGATTTTGCAATGTCCATAGCCGTTTTTACTCCGGAAGTCCGCTGGGGTCCGTCAGAAGCTCCGGTTCCCCGTCGGTAATGAGAATGGTGTTCTCATAGTGGGCGGAGAGGCTGCCGTCGGCAGTCTTTACCGTCCAGCCGTCGGGCATCACCTTGATGGCGGTGCCGCCGGCATTCACCATTGGCTCCACCGCGATCGTCATGCCGCGGAGCAGTCTGGGGCGGGGGCTGTGCTCCATCACATAGTTGGGGACCTCCGGCGCCTCATGCATCTTGCGGCCCACACCGTGGCCGACATATTCCCGGACAACGGAAAAACCATTCTTTTCCACATATTCCTGGACGGCGCGGGAGATATCCGGAACGCGGTAGCCCTCCCGGGCATATTTCAGCCCCTCGAAAAAGCTCTGCCGCGTCACGTCAATCAGCCGCTTTGCCTCCTGAGAGATCCGGCCGCAGGCGAAGGTAGCGGCGCAGTCGCCGTGGAAACCGTCGATATAGGCGCCCACGTCAATGGAGACGATGTCTCCCTCCTGCAGCACCCGCTTGCCCGGGATCCCATGGATGATCTCGTCGTTGACCGAGACACAGACGCTGGCGGGATAGCCCTGGTAGTTCAGGAACGAGGGAACCGCCCCCTGTGAACGGATAAACTGGTACACTGCGTGGTCAATTTCCTGGGTTGTTACGCCGGGGGTCACCATCTCCCCTGCCAAAGCACGGGCTGCCGCGGTAATTTTTCCGGCCCGGCGCATCAGTTCGATCTCATGCGCGGATTTGAGCGTGATCATTTGCCCAACCCCAGCGCGGCGAGAATCTTGGCGTTGGTGGCCTCCTTGTTGTCAGCCACCTCCACCCGCTTGAGAACGCCCCGCGCGGCGTAGAAGTCCACCAGGGGGGCCGTCTCTTTATGATAGACCTTCAACCGCTCGCGAACGGTCTCCGGCGTATCATCCTTGCGCTGAATCAGCTTGCCGCCGCAGTTGTCGCAGATGCCCTCCACCTTGGGGGGGACGGCCTCCACGTTGTAGCTGGAGCCGCAGGCCTCGCAGACCCGGCGGCCGCTCATGCGGCGGAGAATCTCCTCCTCGGAGATCTCAATGGCGATTACGGCATCAATCCGGATCCCGGCCTTCTCGATGGCCTCGGCCTGGGCAATGGTGCGGGGAACCCCGTCCAGAATGCAGCCCTTGGCGCAGTCGTCCTGCTTGAGGCGCTCATCGACGATACCGATGATCACTTCATCAGGCACCAGCTGGCCCGCGTCCATGAAAGACTTGGCCTTCAGCCCGGTGGGAGTGCCGTCCTTAATGGCGGCACGGAGGATGTTGCCGGTAGAGATGCTGGGAATGCCCAGCTTCTTGCACAGGATTTCCGCCTGGGTGCCTTTACCGGCACCGGGGGCGCCTAATAAAATCAGATTCATGTCTTCCTCCTTATTCAAGGAACCCCTTATACTGCCGCATGAGCATCTGGGACTCCAGGGCGTTCACCGTCTCCAGGGCAACGCCCACCACGATGATGACGGACGTGCCGCCGATGGCCAGATTGCTGATCCCCGCAAAGCTCTCCAGAACCTTGCCGGCAATCAGGGGGCAGATCGCAACAATGCCGAGATAGATCGCGCCAAACAGGGTGATCTTGGAGAGCACCTTGCTGATGAAGTCGCTGGTGGGCTTGCCGGGACGGAACCCGGGGATAAAGCCGCCGTTCTTCTTCAGATTGTTGGAGATCTCCACAGGATTGAACTGGATGGTCGCGTAGAAATAACTGAAACCAATGATCATCAGGAAATAGGCCACCATATAGGGGATGGAGGCAGTATCAATGGCGTTATAAATGGTGCGGGAAATGGTCCCCTCCTCCGGGATGCCGATAAAGCTCCAAATGGTCACCGGCAGGGAGGCGATGGACTGGGCGAAGATGATGGGCAGCACGCCGCTCATGCTCACCTTCATGGGCAGGTGAGTGGACTGGCCGCCGTACATCTTCCGGCCCACCTGGCGCTTGGCATACTGCACGGGGATGCGCCGCTCAGCGTCGTTGACAAAGACGATCAACACAACCAGCAGCAGGATGCCCAGGACGATGAGGATCGTCCAGGCCCAGTGCATGGAGCCGGAGACGATGCTGCTGTAGATGGAGGAAACACCGGCGGGCACGCGGGAGATGATGCCGGCAAACAGGATCATAGAGATGCCGTTGCCCACGCCGAACTCGTTGACCTGCTCGCCCATCCACATCAGGAAACTGGAGCCGGCCACGAAGGAGACGATGATCACCAGCGCTGCCCAGATAGAGGTGTTGTTCAGCATTTCATAGCTGCGCATCATGGTATAGTAGCCGAACGCCTGCAGCAGGGCAATGGCGACGGTGGCATACCGGGTAATGGCCTGGATCTTCTTCTTGCCCTCCTCGCCGCCTTCCCGGGCCATGCGCTCCAGGGGAGGGATGGCCACGGTGAGCAGCTGGATGATAATGGAGCTGTTGATATAGGGCTGGATGCCCAGGGCAAACACCGTCGCCATGGCGAAGGCGCCGCCGCTCATTACATTCATCAGCCCCAGATAGGACGTGCCGGCGCTGTCCAGATAGGTGGACAGCAGCGCCGTGTCCACATAGGGGACGGAGATGGCATTACCGATGCGGTAAATAAGCAGGATGAGGATAGTAAAGATGATCTTTTTCCGCAGCTCGGGAATGGCCCACGCCTTGCGTACTGTCTGGATCATATTACTTCACCTCGGCCTTTCCTCCGGCAGCTTCAATGGCTTCCTTGGCGGACTGGGAGAAGGCGGAAGCCTCAACGGTAACCTTCTTGGCGAGCTTGCCGCTGCCCAGGACCTTGTAGCCATAGGGGCACTTCTTCAGGATCCCCTTGCTCAGCAGAGCCTCGGCGGTGACGGTCTCGCCGTCCTCAAACTTGTTCAGTGCGCTGAGATTGATGATCTCCAGAGGTTTTGCAAAGATGTTGTTAAAGCCGCGCTTCGGCACACGGCGGGCCAGAGGCATCTGGCCGCCTTCAAACCCGACGCGCACGCCGCCGCCGCTGCGGGCCTTCTGGCCCTTGTGGCCGCGGCCGGCAGTCTTGCCGTTGCCGGTACCGGCGCCACGACCCTTGCGCTTGCCAACGTGGGTGGAGCCAGCGGCGGGGGATAATTCATGCAGATTCATATTCCGGTGCCTCCTTACTTGGACTCTTCGACGCTGAGCAGATAGCCGATCTTGGCGATCTTGCCGCGGGTCTGTGCATTGTCGGGCTGCACGGTGCTGTCACCGATCTTCCGCAGCCCCAAAGAGTTGGCAGTGGCGATGTGCTTTTCCAATCTGCCGTTGAGGCTCTTTACGAGCTTGATGTTCAGACTTGCCATGTCACTCGCCCTCCTTAACCAACAATCTCTTCCACGCTCTTGCCGCGGATACGGGCCACTTCCTCCGGGCCGCGCAGGCTCTTGAGGCCCTCAAAGGTGGCGGCAACCACGTTCTGGGGGTTGTTGGAGCGCAGGCACTTGGCGCGGATATCCTTGACACCGGTGGCCTCCATCACAGCACGGACCGGGCCGCCGGCAATGATGCCGGTACCGGGGGCAGCGGGCTTCATAATGACGCGGCCGGCGCCAAACTCGCCGATGACCTCGTGGGGAATGGTGGTGCCGCTGAGGGTCACAGTCACCATGTTCTTCTTCGCATCCTCAATGCCCTTGCGGATGGCCTCGGGAACCTCGGCGGCCTTGCCCAGGCCGAACCCGACCTTGCCCTTGCCGTCGCCCACGACCATGAGCGCCGCGAACTTGAAGATACGGCCGCCCTTCACCGTCTTGGATACGCGGTTCAGGGACACCAGCTTTTCAGTGAACTCACTGGGTTCTCTCTCAAATCTAGCCATGTTCTTGTCCTCCCTCCCGATCAGAATTTCAGGCCGCCCTCGCGGGCGCCGTCGGCCAGCTCGGCCACACGGCCGTGATACAGGTAACCGCCGCGGTCAAACACGACCACCTCGATCCCCTTCTGCTTGGCGGCCTCAGCCACCATCTTGCCGACCTCACGGGCGGCTTCCTTGTTGCCGCCGTTTTCCATCTTCAGGGAGGATGCGGAACAGAGGGTAACGCCGTTGACATCATCGATGATCTGGGCGTAAATATTCTTCTCACTGCGGAACACGTTCAGCCGGGGGCACTCGGGGGTGCCGGAGATCTTGGCCCGGACTCTCTTGTGCCGCTTCAGACGCTGCGCGTTGGTGTTGGGTCTTTTAATCATTTCAGCACGCCTCCTTACTTCTTGGCACCGG
>CAJFPI010000094.1 GCA_904398675.1 uncultured Oscillospiraceae bacterium | reverse complement strand
TGCGACGACGACGGCCCGTTGGTCAAGTGGTCAAGACGGCGGCCTCTCACGCCGCAAACGGGAGTTC
Source organism: uncultured Oscillospiraceae bacterium (assembly GCA_904398675.1). Taxonomy (GTDB): domain Bacteria; phylum Bacillota; class Clostridia; order Oscillospirales; family Oscillospiraceae; genus CAJFPI01. Next base: position 11,995 of record CAJFPI010000094.1, on the reverse strand, counting down.
GACTCTCCCACGGGTCACCATTTTCCTCTTGACAAAAGCCCATGGCGCATGTAAAATTGAGATTGTTGCTGAGGCTTGTCCTTGGTAATGATAGTTGGTGTTGATTAGGTCGAGGGTCCACCTGTTCCCATCCCGAACACAGAAGTTAAGCTCGATTCTGCCGACGATACTTGTCTGGAGACGGACCGGTAAAATAGGTAACGCCAACATGAAAAGACAGTGGATACAAAATCCACTGTCTTTTTTATGCTATGTGATATATTTTGCAAGCCTCCCATCTGCAGTTACTCATGCAGATGGGAGGCTTTTGCTTTTCCTGTACAGCAGCTGTGCAATTGCACTCAAAAACACTTGGCATAAATATTATTGGTAATGTTCGTAATGAACAGCTGGACGATTTTGGGAGTTTTGATGCTCTTGGAGATTGCAATTCCAAGGTTTCTGTATTGATAGCTGTCAAAGGGTTTCCAGACAACATGATAACGGTTGCTCTCAGCGATCAGCGAATGAACAATGCTGATGCCAAGTCCAGCCTCTACCATGGAGAGGATTGTATGGTCGCCGTTGACACGGTAGCGCGGTTTCGGCGGCGCCGGGAGCTGCTTAAGAAATTGTGCAACCTCCACATCTATTTCCTCCTTGAGAATCAAGCCGGGGTCCTCTGCCAGCTGTGAGACCGGGAAATAAGAGGCGCCGGCAAGGGCATGGTTTTCCGGCAGTACCGCAATCAGCTCGTCCCGTTTGAAAAAAGTGGTCTGCAGGTCGTGGATAGTTGGAGTGCTGACAAAGCCGCAGTCGACTCGCCCCTGGATAATCCAGTCCTCAATTTCAGCATACTCCTCGCTTACTTTCAGTTCGAAATCAATTTGCGGATAATCCTGTTGAAACTGGCGAATCATCTGCGGCAGGCAGGAGTCAACGATGCTGGCGAAGGCACCGATGCGGATAAGGCCGGTATGGTTGCCGTGCAGCTCATCGATATAGTACCGCAATTCCGTACAGTTAGCGGAAATCTCCTTTAAAACCGGCAGGATGTATTTTGCTGCTGAAGTCACCTCGATTCCAGAGCGGTTCCTGCGCAAAAGCTCAATGCCCCACTCCGTCTCCAGATCGGCAATCATCTTGCTGATTGCCGGCTGGGTATAACCGATCTGTTCCGCAGCCCGGCTCATGCTGCCCAGCTCAATTGTTTTCAGCAGAGCCTGATATTTTTGAAGACTCACCATGATCCCCCATTTCTCATTCAAAGGATACCAAAAATTCACAAGCGAATCTGTATAAATTTTACAATAAAATACCCGCTGTGGCAAGGTTAATCTTGGGCCAAGCGCTGTTTCGGCTCAAAATAGCCAATATATATCTTATTGTTATGTCCAGCCATAAAATAACATTACTTTTCTTTATGTGAGGGCAAATGTATACTAAAAGTGCAATTAAGAACCAGTTTCCATTGGTTAAAAAGACAACAAACTTTTCAGGATTGGGAGGATCGCAATGAAAAAGCGTGTTGGAGTCGTACATACATTTTTGTATTCCGTCGAGGATATCAAAGCGCTGTTCAGGAAATATCTTCCGGATGTTGAGATGATCAACATTATTGACGACAGCCTGCTGGAGGAGGCTTTGGCCAATCGAGGGCTCACGCCTGCCATCATCAATCGCATGTGCGATTATTACTCCAATCTGCAGGATCTGGGCTGTGTGTGCTGCCTGAACCAGTGCTCCTCTGTGGGCGAGGCCGCGGATGTTGCCCAGAACCTGATCCAGATCCCCATTTTCAAAATTGACGCGCCGATGGCGCGGAAGGCTGTATCGCTTGGAAAGAAGATCGCTGTTGTCGCCACAGCCATTTCCACTGTGGAGCCCTCCAGCCGCCTGGTGGAGCGCATGGCCGCAGAGGCTGGGAAAGAGGTCTCCGTCAGCCGCTGCTATGTGGAGGGCGCCTATGATTTCCTGCTGAAGACCGGCGACAAGGAAAAACACAATGAGATGGTCACGGCGAAGGTGCGGGAGGCCGCCAAGGACCACGATGTGGTTGTTCTGGCCCAGGGCAGCATGTATCAGCTGATTCCCCTTTTGGCCGACGTGAAGATCCCTGTGCTCACCAGCCTGGAGTCCGGTGTTCAGCAGCTGGCGGATTTCCTGGCAAAGTAAGACAGATTCGGAGGCGCTGTCATGAATCACAATGCACTGAAAGAGACCTTCCGGCAGGGCCGCAGTGCCATCGGGACGTTTGTGAAATTCAGCGATCCCGCCGCGGTGGAGATCCTGGCGTTGGCAGGATTTGATTTCTTTGTCCTTGACACAGAGCATGTGGCCATGGACCGGCAGGAGCTGGTCCATATCCTGCGGGCGGCCGAGGCCTTCGGCATTACCCCCATCGTACGGGTCCGGGAGAACAACCAGGTGGAGATCCTACAGAACCTGGATCTGGGTTATCTGGGGGTCCAGGTGCCCAATGTGGATACGCCGGAGGACGCGAAACGGCTGGTAGAGAGCGTGAAGTATATCCCAGCCGGCAACAGGGGCCTGTCTCCCAGCGTGCGGGCCTGCCGGTATGGGACACTGCCGGTGGCAGAGTATATTGAGCGGGCCAATGCCGAGACGCTGGTGGTCTCCCACTGCGAGACGGTGGAATGCGTAAAAAACCTGGATGAGATTTTGAAGATAGACGGGATCGATGTGATCTTTATCGGCCCCATGGATCTCTCCCAGTCGATGGGCATCCCGGGGCAGACAGCAGATCCGAGGCTCAAGGCTATGATCGGAGAGATCAGCGAAAAGGTGATGCGCAGCGGCAAGATCCTGGGTACCACGGCGGGCTCGCCGGAGGCGGCGCGGGAGCTGATGCAAAAGGGCGTTTCGTATATCCTGCTCTCCAGTGACCAGGGAATGATGATGAATTGGGCGAGGACAGCAATACGCGCTATACGGGAGACGGTATGAAACAGGTTTATTTGACAGAACCCATCCACGAGGATGCCATCGGCCTGCTGCGCAGTCACTTTCGCGTCGTGCTGGGCTATACGCTGCAGGACGACAGAGAGCGGGCGGCGGTGCTGGGTGAGAGCCACGGTGTTCTTATCCGCTCTGCCCGGGTGACAGAAGAGGTGATGGAGCAGGCGCCGGCGCTGCAGGTGATCGCCAAGCATGGGATCGGCGTGGATAACATCGATGTGGCGGCGGCCACCGCCAGAGGCATCCAGGTGGTCAATGCGCCGCTGGCCAATGTCAATGCGGTGGCGGAGCACACAGTGGCGCTCCTCTTTGCCGCGGCAAAGCACCTGGCCTTTCTGGATGCCCGCACCCGCAAAGGAGGCTTTGCCGAGCGGAACCAGTACCTGAATATGGAGCTGGCGGGAAAAACCATCGGCCTTGTGGGGTTTGGCAGGATCGCCCGGCTGATCGCCAGGAAACTGAGCGGGCTGGAGATGACGGTCCTGACCAACGATCCTTTCTGTGACCTGGAGGCGGCCAAGGCCCTGGGCGTCTCGCCGGTGAGCCGGGAGGAGCTGCTGCAGCGCAGCGATTTCGTCAGCCTCCACACGCCTCTGATCCCCGAAACGCGGAAAATGGCCAACTGGGATTTCTTCCGGCAGATGAAACCCACGGCCTATCTGATCAACACCTCCCGGGGAGGCGTAGTGGACGAGCCGGCGCTGATCCGGGCTCTGCAGGAGGGAGAGATCGCCGGGGCGGCGCTGGATGTGTACGAGCAGGAGCCGCCGCCTGCGGACCACTCGTTTTTCTCTATGGAGCAGGTGGTGCTCTCTCCCCACAACGCGGCCTTAACAGACCGGGCCATGCTGGCCATGGCGATGGACAGCGCCCAGGGCATCTGTGATTACCTGGAGGGGCGCGCCCCGCAATACCCGGTCAATCACCCGGAAAATCCCAGGTGAAATCCTGTGGTGCCGACATGCCGAGGGCGTGGAGGCAAATCTCAGAAGTGTATCCGCATCCCGCATCAGATCAGGGAAGGAGGGGCCGCACCGCGGAAACGCACCGTGCGGCGCATATAAATATGGCATTTACAAAGGTTTATCGGTTTCAGCAGCTCAGCGGCTATGAGCCGGTCATCTCCCGGGGAAATTCGGACATGGCGTATATGGGATTTGCCCGCATTCTGCTCCGTCCCCAGCAGGAGATCACCTACACAGCAGGGGACGAGGAGCTTGCCATCGTGCTGCAGCAGGGGGACTTCACCGCCTGGGTTACGGACAAGGGCGAGTGTGTCATCAACGGGGAGCGCGGACAGCGGGGAAATGTTTTTGACGAGCTGCCCACCGCGGTCTATGTTCCGCCCAGGGCCACTGTCCGCATCTCAAGCGACACAGGCATGGAGGCCCGCGTCTTCACGGCGTACTGCACAGAGGGGAACCGCCCCTATTTCTGCCGTCCGGAGGACGTGGAGGAGGGGGAGCCGGGCACCTATATTTATAAACGGAAATACCGCTTTATTTTCGGTGCGCCGGGCAAGCACAATGACGCCATTACCCGCAAGCTGATTGTGGGAGAATCGGTATCGGTTCCCGGCGGGTGGATCGGATTCCCCGCCCACCGCCACGACTATGTGACAGAGAAGGAATGCGTTCTGGACGAAATCTTCTCCTTCCAGGTCCGCTCCCAGGGCGGCGTCGGCGGCGTCATGCAGTACGGCTACGATCTCACAAAGGACGGGAAGAAGATCTGGGACGAGGTCAATGTGATCGAATCCAACGACACGGCCATTGCCCTGCCCACAGGGTATCATACCACCGTCGCCTTTCCGGGGACAGAGGGCTATCTCCTCTGGGGGCTGGCAGGCCCCGGAGAGAAGGAGTACCGGGTACAGTTTGACGAGCGGTATTCCTGGCTGGAGGACTGCCTCTACTAAGAGGGGGGGTGGCGGACAATGGAGCTTTCTGCGCGGCTGGCCGCCGCCAGCGCCGACCCCGGCGAGCTGGTGATCTGCTGGCTGGGACAGGCTGGATTTTACCTAAAAGACCATGAGGGAACGGTTTTCCTCATCGACCCCTATTTCAGCAACTGCGGGGAGAGGATCCGGGGCTTTAAGCGGCTGTCGGCACAGCTGTGCGGGCCGGAGGACATCCGTCCGGACTACTACTGCATCACACACACCCATTTTGACCACTATGACGTGGATGCAGTTCCCGTTTTCATTGCGCAGTCGGATTGCATCTTTGCCGGGCCGGACAGCTGCATCACAGCCCTGGAGCGGGACGGCGCCCCCCGGGAACGGCTGCGGCGGCTGAACGCCGGGACAACGGACACGTTCCGCGCCCTCCGCATCACCGCCGTCAAGGCCGATCACGGAGACATGGCCCCGGACGCCATCGGTATTCTGCTGGAAATGGGGGGGCGCCGGATCTATTTTTCCGGAGACAGCGCCTACCATCCGGAGTGGAATGCTGAGATCCGGAAATGGCAGCCGGATATTGTCTGCCCTTCCATCAACGGGAAGTTTGGCAATATGGATGCTGTGGAAGGGGCCAAAACGGCAATAGAGACCGGCGCCGCATGGGCAGTCCCCTGTCATTTTTGGACGTTTGCCGAGCACGGCGGGGATCCGTATGCTTTCTCACAATATCTGCAGAGCTGCTCGGAGAGCTGCAGGCCGCGTTTGATGCGGCAGGGGGAGATCTGGAATACCGCTGAAGGCACAGGAGGGAAGGAATGAAAGAGATGAAGGCGGCACGGTTTGCCGCAGTTGAGGAGATCGAGATCGTCAATGTCCCCATGCCGGAGCCGAAGGCTGACGAGGTGCTGGCGAGAGTGGAGTATGCAGGATTCTGCGGCACAGACCTGGACCTGCTGAACGGCAGCATGGTGCACATTAAAAACGGCTTTACCAAGTATCCGCTGATCCCGGGACATGAGTGGTCCGGCGTGATCACAGAGGTGGGCAGCAGCGTAACGGGGTTTCAGGTGGGCGACAGGATCACGGCCGATGTGAGCCTTGGCTGCGGCGCCTGCGACTACTGCCGGAACGGGCGGTACAACCTGTGCCCCAACCGGGAGGTGGTGGGCTCCTACCGCAACCGGCAGGGCGTCTTTGCCCAGTATGTGGCCGTCCCGGCCCGGCATGTCTATCGGATCCCGGAGGGCGTCAGCATGGAGGAGGCGGCGCTGGCAGAGCCGGCGGCCACCGCCGCCTATGCGGTGCGGCGGGCAAAGATCCAGATGGGTGACACCGTACTGGTGATCGGCGACGGTCCCATCGGTCAGCTGGCTGCCCAGCTGGCGCGGATCAGCGGCGCGGCAAAAGTGATCGTGGCCGGCAGCTGGGAGGAAAAGCTCCGCATCGCCAGAGACTGCGGCGCAGGGGCCACCATTAACTACCACAGCGAGGACATCGCCGCGGCCGCGCAGCGCCTGACAGGCGGCGCCGGGCCGGATGTCATCATCGAGTCCTCCGGCAACCAAGGGGCGCTCGGTCAGGCAGTGAAGGCGCTGAAACCCGGCGGGACGCTGGTTTTGATCAGCTGGTACCAGGATACAGAGGTGCCCGTCCAGCTCAACAATATGATCGCCAAGGACTGCACGGTGATCTGCTCCCTGGCAAGTCCCAACGCCTTCGCCCCGGTGCTGACCTATATGGCGGAGGGGCAGCTGCAGGCAAAGCCGCTGATTACCCATGTGGTGCCGCTGGAGAGCCTGCCGGATGTTGTAAAAATGGTCCGCGCAAAAAAGGAGATGCGCATCAAGATTTTGCTGCGGCCGTAACGGAACTATCATGATTCTCTTAAAATTTGGAAAGGAAGGGATTTATTTATGGCGGAACTGAAAAAGCAGACCACATTCAAGCTGAACAAGAGGGATTCCGTATTTTTTGATCAGAATACAGCGCCGGTAAACATCGCCTACGCCAAGGAGGTCTGCGATGTGGCGATCCTGCCTCTGGGCGCGATTGAGCAGCACGGCCCCCACTGCCCCAACGGCATGGACAGCTTTAACGCCATCGGCCTGGCGGAAAAGGTGGCGGAGCGCTCCGGCGCCACCGTGCTCCCCTGCCCCATGTACGGCGGCCATCCCTACATGCACATGGGAATGCCCGGCACCATTGCGCTGAACTATGAGACCAACATTGCGCTGATCCACGACATTATCGCCGGCGCCGCCAATGTGGGCTACAACAAGTTCATCCTGCTGGTGGCCCACGGCGCGGACAGCAGCTTTATCACCGCTGTCCACAAGCTGGGCATGGAGGGGTTCTTTACCGTCGCCTCCACCTGGTATGACTTCCTGGGAGACAACAAGAACATCCTGGAGGACTTTATGTGGCATGCGGACGAGGCGGAATCCTCCATGGGGCTGTCCCTCTATCCGGAGCTGATGCATATGGATCTGGCCATCGACGGGGCCGGCACGCCCCTGGTGGATGAGAAGTGGAAGAAGGCCCCCGGCGAGATGTCCCACAAATGGCAGATGTACGGTTTCGGCGGGACCTTTGCCCTGATGGAAAAGGACGACCTGGACTACGGCGTGATTGGAAACCCCACAAAGGCGACCAAGGAGAAGGGCGACGCCCTTGTGGAGCAGGTTGTGGAAGGGTATGCCCAGTTCATCCGCGAGCTGATGGAGCGGCACCCCGTCGGCGTCAATCCCCTTGGGTTCCGCAATCCGATGGGATTCAACGGATGCCCGTATATTCAGTACGACAAGGATCACGACGAGCACGGCCGCTACATCCGCAAGTAAGCGGGACGGTTTTGGTTTAGAGAAAGGGGAGGCAGCATGAAAAAGATTAAAGTCGGCGTCGCGGGCTATGGCACCATCGGTCAGCGCCTGGCGGACGGAGTGGCCATGCAGGAGGATATGGAGCTTGTGGGCATCGCAGATCTTGCCCCCACACTCTCCCTCCAGGCTCTTCGGGAAAAGAATATGGTGGGCGCCAACGGCATCACCTACAAGCTGTATCTGGTGGACGGAGCGGACAAGGCCGCTTTTGCGGCGAAGGATATCCCAGTGGCCGGCACGTTTGAGGAGCTGTGCAAAGAGGTGGATATCATGCTGGACTCCGCGCCCGGCGGCGTCGGCGCCCAGAATAAGGCCAACTACTACGATAAGTACGGCGTGAAGGCGGTATTCCAGGGCGGCGAGAAAAACGCTGTGGCCGACGTGTTCTTCCACGGCTACGCCAACTATGAGAAGGGCCTCGGCGCGGATTACCTCAAGCTGACGTCCTGCAATACCACGGGGCTGATCCGGGCGGTGGACTGCCTGGACAGAAAGGTGGGCATCGAAAAGGTGGCCATCACCATCATCCGCCGCGTGGCGGATCCCGGCGACTACCACCGGGGGCTCACCAATGCGCTGCAGATGGAGAAGGCACCCTCCCACCAGGCGGTGGACCTGATGACCATTATGCCCCATGTGGACGCCACCGGCATCCTGGTCCACACACCTGTGACCCATGGGCACATTATCACGGTCCTGGCCACGGCGAAGGACGGAAAGAAGATCACCAAGGAGATGGCCCTGGAGGCCTTCCAGGCCCACCCCCGCATCCGCGTCGTGACGCTGGAGGAGGGATTCAAGGGCAACGCCTCCTTCTTCAAATACGCCCGTGACCTGGGCAACCGCAGAGGCGACATGTATGAGATCGGCCTCTGGGCGGACTCTATTGTCGAGTCCGGCAACGACATCATGTTTGCCATCAATATCCCCCAGGAGTCCGTCACCATCCCTGAGACCATCGACGCCATCCGGGCGGCCATGCGGATGCAGGAGACCCGGGAGGAGGGCACGGCGGCCACCAACCGGTATCTGGGGATCGGCGCGTTTAAGAAGGCGTGACAGATTTCCAGCAGCGCAGATTGACGGCCGGATCGGAGAGGGCGAAGGTGCGTTCCCGTCCCCTCCGGTCCGGCAGAAGGAGAAAGCACGATGCGTTTTGGCATTCAAACCATGGATGAATTTGATGTCCGGGGCAGGACAGTGCTCTGCCGGGTGGACATCAACCAGCCGGTGGACCGGGAGCGGGACGCCCTTAAAAGCACGGCCCGCATTCGGGCATGCGTCCCCACCATCCGGGAGCTCTCCGACCGGGGGGCGGAGGTTGTCCTTCTGGCCCACCAGGGCAGCGACATCGAGTACCAGAATTACTACTGCACACGGCCCCACGCCAGGGTGCTGACACAGCTTCTGGGCCGGGAGGTGCAGTGGATCGACGATGTGTGCGGCCCCGCTGCCCGTGAGAAGATCCGGGCGCTGAAGGAGGGGGAGATCCTCCTTCTGGACAACGTCCGCTATGTGGCGGAGGAGCAGACCCTGTTTGAAAAAAACCTCCGCCTCACCCATGAACAGCAGGCGAAAACGCTGCTGGTGGAAAAGCTGGCGCCTCTGGCGGATCTGTATATCTGCGACGCCTTTGCCGCAGCTCACAGGGATCAGCCCTCCCTCTGCGGCTTTGAGCAGGTGCTGCCCTCGGCCATGGGGCGGCTGTTTGAGCGGGAATACTGCGTGATCTCGGAGCTGATGGCCGCACCGGAGCGGCCCTGCGTGTTCGTGCTGGGCGGCGCCAAGGTGTCCGACGCCTTTTTGATGATGGACACCGTGCTGAGAAACGGGGCCGCCGACCAGGTTCTCACCGGCGGCCTGGTGGGAAATATTCTGCTGGCGGCCAAGGGGGAGACCATCGGCCGGGGCAGCGTGGATTTCATCACCAAAAGCGGGTATGGCAGCTATATCGAGAAGGCGAAGGAGCTGCTTGCCAAATACGCAGACCGACTGGTGCTGCCGGTGGATCTGGGGTACATAGAGGACGGGCAGCGCCGGGAGTGCGCCGTCGGCGCGGTACCGGAGGAGATCACGGCCCTGGATGTGGGCGAAGAAACCGCAGAGCGCTACAGCGACAGCATTGCAAAGGCCAAAACGGTGTTTGTCAACGGCCCTATGGGCGTCTTTGAGCAGGCGGAGAGCGAGCTGGGCACGCGGACAGTTTTTGAGGCCCTGGCCAAAACATCCGCCTACACAGTGGTGGGCGGCGGAGACAGCGTCACGGCTGCGGCAAAGTACGCGGTTACCGATCAGCTAGGCTATGTCTGCACCGGCGGCGGCGCGCTGATCCGGTTTTTGACCGGCGAGGAGCTGCCGGTGGTCAAGGCGCTCCGCCATGCGGCTGAGAAATTTGGGAGCAGAGAGCTGTGAAACTGGAGTTTGGATATGGAAACGGCGTGATGACCGCCGAGATCCCGGAAAAGAATCTTCTGGCCGTGCTGCAGTCCAATCCTGTGGAACACCCCAGAAGGGGGGAGGCGGCGGTGCGCTATGCGCTGGAGCATCCCATCGGGAAACCGCGGCTGCGGGAAATCGTCCGGCCGGGGCAGCGGATCGCCATCGTCACCAGCGATGTCTCCCGCCCCATGCCCAGCAGCGCTGTGCTGCCGGCTGTGCTGGATGAGCTGTATGCAGCGGGGGCGGACAAGCGGGATATTACCGTGGTCTTCGCCCTGGGCTCCCACCGCCGCCACACCGACGAGGAGCGGCGGCGTCTGGCGGGTGAGCGCTGCTTTCAAGAGGTGCGCTGCATAGACGGCGATCCGGACGACTGCGTCCGCATGGGAACCACCAGCCGCGGGACGCCGGTGGACGTCACCCGGGTCGTGGCCCAGGCAGATATCCGGATCTGCCTGGGGAATATTGAATTTCACTACTTTGCAGGGTATTCCGGCGGCGCAAAGGCCATTCTTCCCGGCGCCTCCTCCCGGGAGGCCATCCAGAGCAACCACAGGCTGATGACCTCAAAGGACGCCTGCGCCGGAAAGCTGGACGGGAACCCCATCCGGGAGGATATCGAGGAGGGCGGCGCCATCTGCGGCATTGACTACATCCTCAATGTCATTCTGGATGAGCACAAGCAGATCGTCCACGCGGTGGCGGGCGACGCTGTGGAGGCGCACCGGGCAGGCTGCGCCTATCTGGATACCATGTACCGGACCCACATTCCCAGGCGCGCAGAAATCGTCCTGGTTTCCCAGGGGGGCGCGCCGAAGGACGCCAACCTCTATCAGACGCAGAAGGCGCTGGACAACGCAAAGCACGCCGTCTGCAAGGGGGGAACGATCATTTTGATTGGGGCTTGTCCGGAGGGCCTGGGAAGTGTAAAATTTGAACAATGGCTTACTGAGGCGCCAACGCCCCATTCCATGGTGGAGCGCATTGGCCGGGAATTTGAATTGGGCGGCCACAAGGCCGCGGCCGTCGGCATGGTTCTGGAGGATGCGCGGATCGACCTTGTTTCCGATCTGCCGGACGATTTTGTCCGCCGTATCTTTTTGCATCCGCAGCCGTCGGTCCAGGCGGCGCTGGACGCGGCGCTGCAGCGCTACGGCGCTGGAGCGGGCATTATTGCGATGCCCTACGGCGGCTCTACGCTCCCGGTGGCCGAGGGCTGACGCGTGCTCATGAGCCGGTATGAGAAGATCGTTTTAACAGATTTGAATGGGAAAGGATGGAGCACATGCCGGATATTGCGATCAGACACTTAGAAAAAATATACCCGAACGGTGTGAAAGCGGTCAATGATGTGAACATCGACATCTCCGATGGGGATTTTCTGGTGCTGCTTGGCCCCTCCGGCTGCGGGAAATCCACGATCCTGATGATGATGGTCGGCCTGGAGCAAATTACAGGCGGAGAGATCCTGATTGATGGGAAGTGCGTCAACAACCTCTCTCCGCGGGAGCGGGATGTAGGCCTGGTTTTCCAGAGCTATGCGCTGCTGCCGAATCTGAATGTCTACGACAATATCGGCTTTGGCCTGACGATCCGGAAAGAGAAAAAAGCGGAGAAGGACAGGAAGATCCGGGAGGCCGCCGCCATGCTGGGGCTTGAGGAGGTCTTGAACCGCAAGCCGTCCCAGCTCTCCGGCGGCCAGCGCCAGCGCGTGGCGCTGGGACGCGCACTGGCCCGGGAGACAGAGGCGATTTTGATGGATGAGCCGCTGAGCAATCTGGACGCCAAGCTGCGGGTACAAACCAGAGGCGAAATC
>CAJFPI010000093.1 GCA_904398675.1 uncultured Oscillospiraceae bacterium | reverse complement strand
CCTCCTATTTCGCCTACCTCCGCATTGCCGAGGGGTGCGACAACTGCTGCTCCTACTGCATCATCCCCAAGCTCCGGGGCCGCTACCGCAGCCGCCCCATGGAGAGCGTCCTGGGGGAGGCCAAGTGGCTGGCGGACCAGGGGGTGAAGGAGCTGATCGTCATTGCCCAGGACATCACCCGCTATGGCATCGACTGGGACGGACAGCGCCATCTGGCGGAGCTGGTGCGGGCGCTGTGCAGGCTGGACTTCCGCTGGATTCGCCTCCACTATCTCTATCCCGACGAGATCACCGACGAGCTCATCGACACCATCGCCCGGGAGCCCAAGATCCTCAAGTACATCGATCTCCCCATCCAGCACTGCAACGACCGCATCCTCAAGCTGATGAACCGCCGGGGGGACAAGGCCTTCCTGCTGGAGACCTTCCAAAAGCTCCGGGAGCGGATCCCGGGCCTGGTGCTGCGCACCAGCCTCATCACCGGCCTTCCCGGGGAGGACGAGGCCGCCTTTGAGGAGCTGTGCGACTTCCTCCGGACCGTCCGCATTGAGCGGGCCGGCGTGTTCCCCTACTCCCCGGAGGAGGGCACCGCAGCGGAGAGGATGGAGCGGGTCAGCACCGAGGAGGCCCAGCGCCGGGCGGAGCTGCTGGTGGACGTGCAGTCCAGGATCATGGACGACTTCAACGAGAGCATGCTGGGGGAGACCGTGGAGGTCCTCTGCGAGGGGATTGACGGCCAGGCCATGTGTTATGTGGGCCGCAGCTGGGCGGAGAGCCCGGATATCGACGGCAAGATCTATTTCACTGCCGACGGCGGCGTAGCCCCCGGCACCTTCCTCCCGGTGCGGATCACCGGGGTCATGGACGGGGAGCTCACTGGCGAGGCGGTGGAGGAATAATGCGCCCGGGCCGGGGCAAAAGCCCCCTGGAGGAGATCCCCGGCGTGGGTCCCCGGATTGCCGGGGTGATGGAGGCCCTGGGCATCCGCCAGGTCTCTGACCTTGCGGGGCAGGACCCGGAGGAGCTGTACCGGCGGGAATGCCTGTACAAGGGCTTTGCGGAGGACCGCTGCGCGCTGTATGTGTGGCGCCTGGCGGTGTACTATGCCGAGCACGAGACCCATGAGAAGGAAAAACTGAGGTGGTGGTATTGGAAGGCGCACCCCTATCCGCCGCCGGAAATGGAGAGAGACGATGAACCTGCCCAATAAGCTGACGCTGCTGCGGATCCTGATGATCCCGGTGTTCCTGGTGATTTTGTATCTGGACGTGCCCTATGCCGACTACTGGGCCCTGGCGGTCTTTATCCTGGCCAGCCTCACGGACCTTCTGGACGGCAAGATCGCCCGGAAATATAACCTGATCACAGACTTCGGCAAATTTGCCGACCCGCTGGCGGACAAGATGCTGGTGACGGCGGCCATGCTGTGGTTTGTGGAGGCGGGGCAGATGCCCGGCTGGGCGCTGCTGGTGGTGATCATCCGGGAGTTTGCCGTCAGCGGGCTGCGGATGGTGGCCAGCGACAAGGGACGGGTCATCGCCGCCGGCTGGAGCGGCAAGGTGAAAACCGCCTCCACCATGGTCTGCATCGTCCTCATGTTCCTGCCCATTCCGCCGGTGGTAAACACGGTGTGCATCGCCGTGATCGTGGTCACCACCATCTGGTCCGGGGTGGAATACTTTGTGAAAAACAGGGACGTCCTCACCACAATGTAAAAAAGCCAGCCCGCCGGGGCTCTTCCCGGCGGGCTGGTTCAAAAAGCGCCGCGTCCCTTCTCTCCGGCGCGCGGCTCCGGGCGCATGTCCGGTCCGCTTTTTCACAGCATGGGAAAAATTTTGCTCCCCCTCTTGCATTTTTCCCGCAGCGGCGTATAATAGCAACAGAACAACCAAATACTCGTCTTCAGGGCGGGGTGCAAGTCCCCACCGGAGGTTATAGTCCTCGAGCGGCTGCGGCCGCAGAACCGGTGCGATTCCGGTACCGACAGTATAGTCTGGATGGAAGAAGATGTGATGTGAGGAGTTTCTCCTTTGCAGCACCCATGCAAGGCGATGATGGTGTTGGAAAGGAGATTTTTATTATGGAAAAAACAAAACCCCTGGCAAAATCCCGCATCGAAACCCGCCAGCTGGCCACCATGGCCATGCTGGTGGCCCTGGCCTATGTGGTCACGGTGGTGACCCGGTTCCCCCTGATGTCCGCCGCCCCCTTCCTGAAGTACGACCCCAAGGACGTGGTGCTCCTCATCGGCGCCTACCTCTATGGGCCCATGGCCGGGGCGGCCATGAGCGTTGTCACCTGCTTTATTGAAATGATCACTGTCAGCGAGGCGGGGGTCTACGGCTTTATCATGAACGTGGTGGCCAGCTGGGCCTTCATCCTCCCGGCCGCCTTCCTCTACCACCGCCGGCGGACCATGGGCGGCGCCATCACAGGCCTGGCCCTGGGCGTTGCGGCCATGGCCGCGGTGATGGTGCTGTGGAACTACATTATCACGCCCCTCTACCAGGGCTGGCCCCGGGAGCAGGTGGCCGGTATGCTGGCTACCGTGTTCCTGCCCTTCAACCTGGTCAAGGGCGTTTTGAACGCGGCGCTGACGCTGGTGCTCTACCAGCCGGTGACCAACGCCCTGCGCCGCTCCCATCTGCTGCCCCCCCTGCCGGACGGCAGCGTCCGCCGCAGCTACCACATGGGCGCGCTGCTGCTGGGGCTGTTCCTGCTGGTCAGCAGCGTACTGGTGGTGCTGGTGCTGACGGGAACCATCTAAAAAGATATCCTAAAAACATCCGCAAAGGGAGCCCCTGCCGATTGGCAGGAGCTCCTTTTTTGCGCTTTACCGGCGTGGCTCGCCCTTTCGGTCGATCCCCCGGAGAATCAGCTGCTCGGACAGAGCTGCCATCTCCTCCGGCGCCTCCCGCATGCCCTTTTTCGCCCAGCTCTGCAGCAGCGCCACGCAGCCCGCAACCACGAAATCCAGATAGTAGTCCCATTGGGCCGAGTCCTGAAACCCATACAGCTCCTGCCAATCCTGCAGCCCGCGCCGGAAAATCTCCGCCCGGATCCGGTCCAGAAACACATTGCCGGTTTTGGAGCCGCTCTGGCTGTCCGGCCGCAGCATCACCAGGGCAAAATCCCCGTTGCGCCGCAGGAAACGGAACACATCCGCCATAAGGGGGCGCAGGCCCTGGCGCAGCGTATCGGCGGTATAGCTGTCGATCACGGACACCAGCTCCTCAAACAGCTCGCCCTCCATCTGGTCCTTCAAGTCATAGATGTCCCGGTAGTGGCAGTAGAAGGTCCCCCGGTTCACATCCGCCCGGTCGGTCAGTTCCTTCACCGTGATCTCCGAGAGAGGCTTTTCCGCCAGCAGAGCCGCCAGGCTCCGCTGCAGCAGCTGCTTGGTCTTGCGGACTCTGCGGTCCGCCCGCTGTTCCCCCATGCCCCTGCCTCCTTCAACAATTTTCAAAAATCTGTTCAATAGCAAACGATACGGAAAATTCTGTACTTTATTAAAAGAAACGTTAACAATTTGGTCATTGTAATCATGTTTTGAATCATTATAATAGAAGTTGAAGAGAAAATCAACACCATGTTGAACGGTTTTTGAGGAAGGGTGGGTGCGGAATGTCGTTCATTTCCCTGGAGCATGTGGTCAAGGAGTACCAGATGGGCGAGGTGACCATCCGGGCGGTGGAGGACATCTCCTTTGCCATTGAAAAAGGGGAGTTTGTGGTGATCGTGGGCCCCTCCGGCGCGGGGAAGACCACGGTGCTCAACCTCCTGGGGGGCATGGACACCGCCACCTCCGGCACCATCCTGGTGGACGGGGCGGAGGTCAGCGCCTACAACAAAAAGGAGCTGACCCGCTACCGCCGGTACGACATCGGCTTTGTCTTTCAGTTTTATAATCTGGTGCAGAACCTGACGGCCCTGGAGAATGTGGAGCTGGCGGCCCAGATCTGCCGGGACCCTCTGGACGCCGCCGACGTGCTGCGCCATGTGGGGCTGGAGGACCGGATGAACAACTTCCCCGCCCAGCTCTCCGGCGGTGAGCAGCAGCGGGTGGCCATTGCCCGGGCCATTGCCAAAAACCCAAAGCTGCTGCTGTGCGACGAGCCCACAGGCGCTCTGGACTATGTGACGGGCAAGCAGATCCTGCAGCTGCTGCAGGACACCTGCCGCCAGCGCGGCGTAACGGTGATCGTCATCACCCACAACAGCGCCCTGACGCCCATGGCGGACCGGGTGATTCACATTAAGAACGGGCAGGTGGCGGCGATGGAGCAGAACGCCCATCCCACGCCGGTGGAGGAGATCGAGTGGTGACCCCAGGAAGGTGATGTCATGTCAAAGAAGGCCCTGAATCGAGATATTGCTCGGGAAATCCGCAAGACCCGCAGCCGCTTTCTGTCCATTTTTGTGCTGTCGGCTCTTGCGGTTGCCTTTCTCGCGGGCCTTCGCACCACAGCCCCGGACATGGAGGCCACGGCCGACACCTACCTGGACGGCCAGGACATGATGGATGTGCAGATCATGGCCACCCTGGGCCTCACGGAGGAGGATGTGGCGGCGGTGCAGAGCCGGGACGGCGTGGAGACTGCCGAGGGGAGCTACACCGTGGACGGGATCATACCGGCAGGGGACAACGACCTTGTGGTGAAGGTCCTCTCCATCAGCGAGGCGGGGCTGAACCAGCCCTACCTCCTCCGGGGCAGAATGCCGGAAAACGCCGGGGAGTGCCTGGTGGAGGAGGCGGTGCTGGAGGCCATGGGGACGGACCTGGGCGCCGAAATCTCTATCAATACCGGCACCGGCTCCTATGAGGATGCTTTGGTGCGGGACACCTTTACCGTGGTGGGGACCTGCCAGTCCCCCCTGTACCTCTCCATGACCCGGGGGACCTCCACCCTGGGGACCGGAGCGGTGTCAGCCTTTGTCCTGGTGCCCATGGACGCCTTCTCCATGGACGCCTTTACGGAGATCTACCTGACGCTGGAGGGTGCGGAAACGCTGGACGCCTACTCCGACGCCTATCAGGATCTGGTGGACGACTGGGCGGACGGCAGCGAGGACTTTGCCGACCAGCGGGCTCAGCTGCGCTCTGACGAGATCCGGGAGGAGGCGGAGACGGAGCTCAACGACGCCCAGCAGGAGTATGACGAGGCGGAGGCGGAGGTCCAGGCGGAGCTCAGCGACGCGGAGGCAGAGCTCCGTGACGCCAGGGCGGAGCTGGATGACGGCTGGGCGGAGTACCGGGACGGCCAGGCGGAGCTGGAGCAGGAGCTCTCTGACGCCCAGGCGGAGCTGGACGAGGGGCAGCAGGAGCTCTCCGACGCGCTCCAGGAGCTCAACGACGGCGAGACGGAGTATAACGACGGCGTGGCGGACTACAACGACGGGCTGGCAGCCTACCAGGACGGCCTGCGGGAGTTCCTGGAGGGGCAGGCGGACTATGAGGACGCCCTGGCCCAGTGGCAGGACGGCTGGGACGCCTATGAGGAGGGCGTGGCGGAGATCGAGGACGGCTGGGACCAGTACTACGACGGCCTGGCGGAGTATAATGCCGGCCGCAGGCAGCTGGCCGCCGGACGGCAGCAGCTGGAGAGCCAGGAGCAGACCTTCCAGGCCGGCCTCACCGCCTTCCGCAGCCAGCTGCCGTCTCTGGGACTGCCCAGCTACGACTCCAACGACGCCCTCCTGGCCGCCATGGCGGACAGCACTCAGGCGGCGGTAATTGATAACGCGCTGGAGGGGGCGCGGACCAAGCTGGATACCGCTATCAGTGCTATAGAAACACAGCAAAAAAATATTGACACAGCAGACGCCGCTATTGTGCAGCAAACTGCGGAAATTACGCGGCTGGAGCAAGTGATCAAAGACTTGGAGGCTCAAATTGCTGCTGCAGAGGACGAGGAGACCAAAGCGGCTCTGCAGAAACAGCTTGACACAGCAAAGACTGATTTAACTACAGCACAGAACCTGCTGCAGCAGGCCACAAGCGATAAACTTACTGCCCAGGGAATCATTGCTGCCATTGAGGCGCAGGCAGGCGGCGATTTGGCCACCCTCCAGGCCCAGCGCAATCAGCTGTACACCACCGTGAACGGCCAGACCGTCCCTGTGAGCACCAGCGTCTTTCTCTCCGGCCAGGCCGCCATTACCAGCGCCTGGCAGGAGATCTACGCGGGGGAGGCAAAGCTGCAGTCCGCCGCCGCGGAGCTCGCCGCCGGCCGGCGGGAGCTGGAGGACGGCGAGGCGGAGCTGGAGGATGCCAGGGCCGAGCTGGACGACGGCTGGGCCGAGCTGGAGGACGCCAAGGCCCAGCTGGACGAGGCGGAGGCCGAGGTGGAGGACGGCCGGCTGGAGCTGCTGGACGCGGCGCAGCAGCTGGAGGACGCCAGGGCCGAGCTGGACGACGGCTGGCAGGAGTACTACGACGGCCTGCAGGATCTGGAGGACGGCCGGGCGGAACTTGCCCAGCAGGAGGCCGACGCCAGGGCCGAGCTTGCTGACGCCTATAACGAGCTGATGGACGGCGAGGCGGACTATGCCGAGGGCTATCAGGAGTATTTGGACGGCAAGGCCGAGGCGGAGGCGGAGCTCAGCGACGCCCGCAGCCAGCTGCGGGACGCCCGGCGGACGGTCAGCGAGCTGGAGGACGGAGAGTGGTACCTCCTCAGCCGCCAGGCCAACGCCGGCTTTGTGAGCTATCAGCAGGACGCGGAGCGGATGGGCAACCTGGCTGCCGTGTTCCCGCTGCTGTTCTTCCTGGTGGCGGCGCTGGTGTGCCTCACCACCATGACCCGCATGGTGGAGGAGCAGCGCAGCCAGATCGGCTGTCTGGCCGCCCTGGGCTATTCCAAGGCGGATATCGCCCGAAAATATGTGGGCTACGGCCTTCTGGCCTCCCTCACCGGTAGCCTCACCGGCCTCGCGGCAGGCTGCACGCTGATCCCGACTGTCATTATCACCGCCTGGCGGATTTTGTACAACATCCCGGGTCTGGTCTTTTCGCCCCAGCCGGTGACCTATCTGGCGGCAGTGGCTGCGGCGGTGGCCTGCAACACCCTGGCGGTGCTTGCTGCGGCTATGAACGCCCTGCGCTCCACGCCTGCCGCCCTCATGCGGCCCCGCTCGCCCAAGGCGGGCAAGCGGGTGTTTCTGGAGCGCATCCGCCCCCTGTGGCGGCGGCTGTCCTTTATCCAGAAGGTAACGGTGCGCAATCTCTTCCGCTACAAAAAGCGGTTTTGGATGACCGTGATCGGCATTGCCGGGTGCACCGCGCTGATCGTCACCGGGTTCGGCCTCCGGGACTCCATTTTGGATATCATGACCATCCAGTATGACGAGCTCTACAGCTACGACGCCCAGGCCGCCCTGGTAAGCCACTGCGGGTCGGACGAGCTGGAGGAGGTGCTGGACCATCTGGACGGGGAGGCGCTGGTGAGCCGCTATCTGCCCTGCTATCAGACCTCCGTGGAGATGGACGGTGCAGACCGCACTGTGGAGGGATACATGATGGTGGTGGAGAGCGGGGAGGACCTGGACGGGTTTATCACCCTGCGGACCCGGCAGGGCCACGAGGCGGTGGAGCTGAGCAGCGAGGGTGTCGTGCTGACGGAAAAGGCGGCGGAGCTGATGGATGTGGGGATCGGCGACACCATCACCCTCACCAGCGGCGACGACCGGGCAGAGGCCGCCATTACCGCCATTGCGGAGAACTACATCTATCACTACGCCTATCTTACAGACAGCTGCTATGAAACCCTCTTCGGCAAGACAGCGGAGGACAACACCATCCTGATGGCCTATGCGGAGGACACGCCGGAGGTCTCCGATCAGGTCTCCTCCGGCCTCATCGGCCTGGACGGCATCTCCTCCGTCAGCAGGATCGAAAGCACCCGGGAGACCCTGACCTCCTCCATGGAGAGCGTGGACTACGCGGTGGTCCTGATTATCGTGTGCGCCGCAGCCCTGGCCTTTGTTGTGCTCTTCAACCTCACCAACATCAACATCACCGAGCGGATGCGGGAGCTGGCCACGCTGAAGGTCCTGGGCTTTACCGACCGGGAGATGGGCGCCTATGTCTACCGGGAAAATGTGGTGCTGACGATTTTCGGCGTGCTGCTGGGACTGGTGCTGGGAACCTTCCTCCACCACTGGCTGGTGCTGACGGTGGAGATCGAGATGGCCATGTTCGGCCGCTCGGCAAAGCCCATGAGCTATCTCTATGCCGTGGGGCTTACCGTGCTGTTCTCTCTTCTGGTGAATCTGCTTGCCAACCGGAAACTCCGTGCCATCGACATGGTAGAATCCCTGAAATCCGTGGAATAACATCAAAAAAGCGGCGCAGATACGGCCCGCTGCGCGCAGGGGCTGGCCGCCTATAGCGGCCAGTCCCCACACTTGTGGGCCGAGAAGTGTTTTCCCCGCCGCACATGCCGCCGGGGAAAACGGATTGCACATATTTCGCGCATGTGGGCCGTCCCGGCCCACGCGCTTAGATTTCATGGCCGTGCCGCTGAAAGCGGCACATGGCCAATTTTACTATGCTTTTGCATAGCAAAAATTGTGCTGCGCGGGGGGAGCTCGAGGGGGCAAAACCCGCCTCGAGTGGGATCAAATGCCCCGCAAAGCCTTGCTGCGCAAGGCGTGCGGCGAGCGCAGCGAGGACTTTCCCACTGCGCAGCAGTGGGAAAGGTACGGCATTTTTCAGGCTGCAAAAAAGTCTTAACAGACTTTTTTGACAGCCTACGGGACGATGCGGAAATCCCCCCGGGCGGCGGCGGCCTCCCGCTGGGCAATATCCCGGCCCAGGGCCTCCCACAAATCGCAGATGATGCGGTTGGAGAGGAGAAAGCCCCTGGGCGTCAGGCGCCAGCCCACCTCCGTCCGCTGGGCGCAGCCCAGATTCTCATACTGCACCAGCACCGCCTCCAAAGGCGCAAAGCGGCGGCGGAACCTGTTTTCAAAGGTGCGGCGGTTGATGCCGGAGACGGTGCGCAGGGAGAGCATGATATACTCCCTGTCCCGCTCCCGCATGGGCAGCTCCTCCCGCTCCGACGCCTGGAGCGTCCCCTCCAGAACGCCCCGGACATATCCCTCCAGGTCCCGGTCATAGGCGTAGCGGACCTCTCCGAAGTCGGAGTGGGCCCCGGGGCCAAAGCCGGCATATTCCGAGAGCGTCCAGTATTTCGTGTTGTGGCGGGAGGCCCTGTCCGGCCGGGCGAAGTTGGAGATCTCATACTGGTGATACCCCAGCTGCTCCAGCCGCTCCACCATCCAGAGGTACATGTCCGCCTGCAGGTCGTCGTCAGGCAGGTCCATGCTCTCCTGCAGGCGGAAGAGGGGCGTTCCCTCCTCCACCTTCAGGCCGTAGCAGCTCAGGTGCTCCACCTCCAGCGCAGCCGCCTTTTCCACCGTCTCCTGCCAGGAGGCCATGGCCTGGCCGGGAAGGCCGTAGATCAGATCCAGAGAGATATTCTGAAACCCTGCCCGGCGGGCCGCCTCCACCGCCGAGACGGCCTGCTCCCAGGTGTGGATGCGGCCGATGGTGCGGAGGATGGCGTCGTCTGCGGACTGGACGCCCAGGGAGATCCGGTTGAACCCCGCCCGGCGCAGCTGCCGCAGGGCTCGCCAGCTCTGCGCGCTCTCAGGGTTGGCCTCCAGGGTAATCTCCGCCTCCCGGCTCACATGGTAGTGCTTTTGGATGGTTTTCAGCACCGGACCCAGATACCGCCTTCCCAGCAGGGAGGGGGTGCCGCCGCCAAAATAAACCGTGTCCACCAGGTGGCTGGCGGCGGAGGGGGCCACCTCCTCCAGATGGCGGCAGAGGGCCTTTGTATACGCCTTCACCCCGTCCTCCTTCCCGGCCAGGGAGTAAAAATCGCAGTAGATGCATTTGCTTTTGCAGAAGGGGATGTGGACATAGATCCCCAGTGGCAGTTTCTTCGCTCGCATACCTTCACCTCGAACCGGCGCGGCCTGCCGCGGCTGCCGCGCCCTCTTTTCTGCTCTCTATTGTACCGTCTTTTTCCTGTTTGGCAAGGCATAATCTTCTCCCCCGGGGCAGATACTAGGGGAAAGGAGTTGAGCGAGATGGAGCTTTCCAATCAGGACTACCAAAAATATGTGCAGAAGAAGGCAAAAAAATCCCCTATTGTAAAAGATACCGCCCTGGCCTTTCTCATCGGCGGGGCCATCTGCGTGCTGGGCCAGGCGATCCACGATCTGGCCTTCTCCCTCGGCCTCACCCAGAGCGAGGCGGGGACGGTGACCACCATCGCCCTGGTGGGGCTCTCCGCCCTTCTCACAAGTCTGAACCTCTACAACAAGCTGGCCCGGTTCGGCGGGGCCGGCACCCTGGTGCCGGTGACCGGCTTTGCCAACGCGGTTGTCTCACCGGCCATCGACTTTCGCAGCGAGGGCCTCACCGGCGGCACCTGCGTCAAAATGTTTACCATCGCCGGACCGGTGATCGTCTACGGCATCTCCGCCAGCATGGTCTACGGGCTGGTGCTGTGTCTGCTCAGCGGCGCCTGATTCCCTTTACCCTCCTCCATTTCTTTGCACGCCCGGCGGGCCGCTTTACGGGGCCCGCCGGGCGTGCTTTTTCCACATGGGCGCCTGAAGGAGCATCTTCTGTTTTCCCCCTTTTTCTCGGCGGGACTGCCAAAAACAGCGGCCCACTCTTTGGATGCTTGTCCATTGCATCCAAAGCAAATCTCATGTAAAATGAAGATGATACAATATTGTTTTTGGTAAAGAAGGATGTTCTTTTCTACCCACTCCGCCATAGGAGAATTTTACAGAAAGAGGGACAGACCTATGGAAACCACCAAGACCTTGACCCGGGGCGAGGAGCTGCGCCGCACCCTGGCCTATACCCGGAAAAACGGCTATGACCGCCTGACGGCAGCAGAGCTGACGGAGCTTGAGGACTACTGCACAGGGTACAAGCAGTTTTTGAACCTGTGCAAAATCGAGCGGGAGTGCGTGGAGCAGTCGGTGGCCCTGGCCCAGGCGGCCGGGTTCCGCCCCTATGCCCGGGGCATGGCCCTGCAGCCGGGGGATAAAATCTACAGCGTCAACCGGGGCAAGTCCGTGATCTTCGCCGTTATGGGGCAGGAGGGGCTGGAGCAGGGCGTCAACATCGGCGCGGCCCACATCGATTCCCCTCGTCTGGACCTCAAGCAAAATCCTCTCTATGAATCCGACGAGCTGAGCTTTCTCAAGACCCACTACTACGGCGGCCTGCGCAAATACCAGTGGGTCACCATCCCCCTGGAGCTCCACGGCGCCGTGGCCCTGAAGGACGGGCGGACCATCTCTGTGGCCATCGGCAGCGATCCGGCCGACCCCCTGTTCACCATTGACGATCTCCTGCCCCATCTGGGGGCGGAGCAGTCCAAAAAGCCCCTGGGCGAGGCCATCCCCGGCGAGACGCTCAACCTGCTGGTGGGCAGCCGCCCCCTCTCCGACGACGAGGGCAGCGACCGGGTCAAGCTGGCGGTGCTGGAGATCCTCTACCGGCAGTACGGCATCCGGGAGGAGGACTTCCTCTCCGCCGAGCTGTGCGCCGTGCCCGCCTTTGCCGCCCGGGACATCGGCCTGGACCGCTCCCTCATCGGCGCCTACGGCCACGACGACAGGGTCTGCGCCTATGCGGCGCTGAAGGCCCTGCTGGAGCTGGGCACGCCCCGGCGCACCGCGGTATGCGTGCTGGCAGACCGGGAGGAGGTGGGCTCTGACGGCGTCACCGGCATCAAGTCCGGCGCCTTCGACGCCTTCTTTGCCGATCTGTGCCAGGGACAGGGCGTTCCGCTGCGGGCCATGTATGAGAAGTCCTTCTGCCTCAGCGCCGACGTGACGGCGGCCTATGACCCCAACTTCGCCGACGTCTATGAAAAGCGCAACAGCGCCCTGGTAAACTACGGCATCAGCGTCAGCAAATACGGCGGCGGCCGGGGCAAGTCCGGGGCCTCCGAGGCCTCGGCGGAGCTGGTGGCCTATGTCCGGCGGGTGCTGGACGAGGCGGGCGTGGTCTGGCAGATGGCGGAGATGGGCAAGGTGGATGCCGGCGGCGGCGGCACGGTGGCCATGGACGTGGCCCAGCGCAACATCGACACCATCGATGCCGGCGTGCCGGTGCTGAGCATGCACGCCCCCTATGAGACCGTGGGCAAGCTGGACTGCTATGAGACCTATCGCGCCATGAAGGCCGTCTACGAGGCGTAATTCCCCCGTCATACCTCCTACAT
The DNA here is from genome assembly GCA_904398675.1 of uncultured Oscillospiraceae bacterium. Classification (GTDB taxonomy): domain Bacteria; phylum Bacillota; class Clostridia; order Oscillospirales; family Oscillospiraceae; genus CAJFPI01. The sequence goes on along the minus strand of CAJFPI010000093.1, from coordinate 10,263 downwards.
ATCCTACATAGAGCGGCCCTCTCCAAGGGAGAGGGCCGCTCAGCGTGTCAAAGGACTTTCTTCAAACGAAAAAATAGTGCTGCGCGGGGGGAGCTCGAGGGGGCAAAGCCCGCCTCGAATCAGATCAAATGCCCCGCAAAGCCTTGCCGCGCAAGGCGTGCGGCTTGTGAAACAAGGACTTTCCCACTGCTGCGCAGTGGGAAAGTAACGGCATTTTTCAGGCTGCAAAATGAAACTCCCCCGCCGCAGTGCGGCAGGGGAGTTTTTCTGTTTGAAACGGGTCAGACCTTGTCGATCAGATGGCGGAACAGCTCCACCGCCGTCTCGATAATGGCGTCGGGGAAGTTCATCCCCACCGTGTGCAGGGCCGGGCAGTCCTCCCCGGAGCCGATCTCAAAGAAGGCGCCGGGAATCACCTTGGTATAATGACCGAAGTCCTCCGAGCTGCGGTAGGGCTCGGGCATCTCCCGGCAGGGAATCCCCAGCTCCCGGCAGACAGCCCGGACCTTCTCATTGCTGGAGTGGTGGGAGACGGTGTTGGGGAACACGTCGCAGTAGCTGATGGACAGCTCCAGCCCGTAGGACGCCGCCCGCTCCCTTGCCAGGCTCTCCAGGGCGTCCTGCAGCTTTTGCAGGTCGTCCTCATACTCGCTGCGGATGGTCAGCAGCAGCTTGCCCCGGCTGGCCTGGGTGCCGAAGGCCCGCTCGCCCACGTCCACCTGAATGATGGTCGCCAGCGCAATGCCGCGATACTGCGCGGGATCCTGCAGCTGCCCGAGTTTCTGAATGATATCCGAGATGGCGAAGGCCGGGTTGCGCCCCAGCTCCGGCATGCTGGCGTGGGAAGGGGTACCCTGAAAGTCCAGGATCACACCCTCGGAGCCGCAGTAGACCGTGCCGTCCAGCACCTGAACCATGCCCAGCGGGATGCCGGGCCGGTTGTGGTAGCCGAAGATCTCGTCCACATGCTCATCCTGGAAGAGCTCTGTACAGACCTTGGCTCCGTCGCCGGTCTCTTCCGCGTGCTGGAAGAGGAAAAAGACGTTTTTGTCCGCGCCCTGCTGGTCAATTTCCATGGCCAGCGCCGCGAGGCAGGCACTGTGCCCGTCGTGGCCGCACTTGTGCCCCACACCGGGGAAGGCAGACACATAGGGGACGTCCAATTCGTCCGCCACCGGCACCGCGTCAAAATCCGCCCGGAACGCCACGCCCTTGCAGTCTCCGCCGGCGCGATAGGCGGCGTAGAACCAGCTGCCCTTGTCGATGATCTCCAGGCGGCTGGTGTTCTGCCGCAGGAAATCCATCAGGCGGGCCTTTGTCCAGGTCTCATGGTTGGACAGCTCCGGATGGGTGTGCAGCTCATGGCGCAGCGCAATTGCCTTTTGTAAATTCTCCTGGTTCACTTCAGTTTCCTCCCTTGCCGGCCGTCTTGCGGTCCGCTCTGATTTTATCGCATCCGGGGCCGGTTTTCAAGGTCTTTTTGATTATTCAAAATAGGCGTAGGTCCACTCAGCCCAGCCCCACTGGTCGGCGCCGTCCATGGGGATGTCGTGGAGGGAGGCGCTGCTGGCCTCATACACGGCATACTCCATGATGTTGATGTAGGGCAGATCCTGCACCACGATCTGCTGGATCTCATGGTAATGCTCCTTGCGGATATCCTGGTCAGACTCGGCGGCGGCCAGATCCAGCAGCTCGTCCACGCGGGTGTTGCTGTAACCGCTGACGTTGCTGTAGGCGTCGGTGCGCAGCAGGTTCTGCATGGCAGCGGGGTCAGGACCCACAAAGCCGCCCTGCAGCTCGATGACGTAGTCGCGGTCCAGCTCCACTCTCTGGGACCAGGCGTTGTACTCCAGCACCTCAATGTCCATCTCAATGCCGATGGACTCGCAGTTGGCTGCAATCAGGCGGGCCACGTCGGGGTTTCCGTCGCTGTCGAAGGTGAGGATGGAGAGGCCGCGGACATAGTAGCCGTCAGCATCCTTGGTGTAGCCGGCATCGATCAGCACCTGCTCGGCAGCCTCCAGGTCGAGGGCGGGATAGGTGTCCTCGGTGTTGGCGGCCCAGGACACGCTGGGATAGGCGCTGTACTCGACGGGGCGGATGCCGTTGGTGACCTTCTCAGAGATATCCTCGCGGTCGATGCACATGGCAATGGCCTGGCGCACCGCCAAATCGCTCACCAGCTCGTTTTCCAGGTTGAAGACAAGGCGGGTGGGGGAGGGCAGCTGGTTGACATCCAGTCTGACATCCTCGTTGGCAGACAGCTGCTCCACCATGTTGACGGGGGTATTGATGGCCCAGTCCAGCTCACCGTTGGTCAGGGACTGCATGGCAGTGGTGTCGTCCGGGATGATGGAGATGATGAGACGCTCCAGCTTGGGCGCGCCGCGGAAGTAGTCGGGGTTGGCCTCCAGGATCATATTCTGGCCCTGGTTATACTCGGAGAACTTGAAGGGGCCGGAGCCGATGGGATGGGTGGTGGTGGCCTCGTTCTCGCTCCAGTCCTGGCCATTGTTGTAGATGTGCTCAGGCAGGACAAAGCAGCCGTACCAGCTCAGGGTGGCCACCAGGGACATGTCGGCCTTGTTCAGATGGAACACGGCGGTGTGGTCGTCGGCCACCTCGATCTCGTCCACAATGGCCAGGTTGGAGCTCAGCACGCAGGTGTCGTGGTCGCGGATGTACTCGAAGGTGTACTTCACATCCTCAGCGGTGACGGGCTCGCCGTCATGCCAGGTGGCGTCCTCGTTGAGGTGGAAGGTAAGGGTCATGCCGTCATCGGAGTACTCCCAGCTGTCGGCAAGATCAGGGATGACGTTGCAGTTGGCGTCCAGCTTGGTCAGACGGCTGTAGATGTTCTGTGCCGCCAGATAGAAGTTATCATCGCTGGAGATATCCGGGCAGAAGTTCATGGGGTCGCCGTAGGCCTGGAGGATTGCGGTGCCGCCGCCGGTGGTCTCACTGCCGTCGCCGGTGGCGTCGCCGCCGTTGTTGGTCGTGCTGCCAGTGTTGCTGCTGCAGCCGACAGCCAGCAGGAACAGCATCACAAGGGACAAGAGAACTGCGAAATGCTTCTTCATGTTGACACGCTCCAATCTTTTTAAAATATGCCTCAATTATCTGCCGTCCGGTTGCAGACGGCATAGTGGCCGTTGGGAAAGTCCGCTGCGTCGGGGTACTTTTTAAAGCAGGCGTCGCATGCCTTGTAGCAGCGGGGGGCGAAGTAGCAGCCGGGGCCGGGGTTGACCGGCGTGGGCGGCTCGCCCTGGATCTTGATATGCTCCTGCTCCTCCTCCGGGTCAATGGAGGAGCAGTTGGAGATCAGTGCCTTGGTATAGGGGTGCTTGGGATTGCCGATCACGTCGTCGGCGTCGCCGTATTCCACAATTTTCCCCAGATACATCACAGCGATGCGGTCAGAGATATAGCGGGTGAGGGCGATATCGTGGCTGATAAAGGCCACAGCGGCGTTGCGCTCACGGCTCATCTCCTGAAGCATGCGGATAATGTCCGCCCGCACCGACACATCCAGCATGGACACCGGCTCGTCGGCAATGATAAAGCTGGGCTCCAGGAACATGGCACGGATAATGGAGATGCGCTGGAGCTGGCCGCCGGACAGCTCGTGGGGATAGCGGCTCATAATGTCCTCCGCGGGCCGCAGTCCGCCGTTCTCCAGCCCCTTCAGGCAGATCTCCCGCCGCTGGGCGTCATCCTTGCCGATGTGGTGGAGGCGCAGGGGGCGCATCAGGATCTTTTCAATGGTATCCCGGGGGGTGAAGGTGTCGAGGGGGTTCTGAAACACGATCTGCACCTTACGGCGGAACTGCTTGGGATCCCTGCGGATCAGCTCCCGGGTGGACACGCCGCCGATGCGCACATCGCCGGAGGTGGGCTCCTCCAGCCGGGTCAGAAGCTTTCCCAGGGTGCTCTTGCCGCAGCCGGACTCACCGATGATCCCCAGGATCTCTCCCCGCCGGATCTGCAGGCTGACGGCGTCCACCGCCTTGACCCACTGTTTCTCCTGACCGATGTGCAAAAGCTTTTTGTCCTTGTGGGGAAACCACTTGGTGATGTTGTCAATCTCAATAAAGGCCTGATTTTCAGCCATCGCTCTCACCTCCATAGCGCCAGCAGGCTACCGTCCGCCCGTCCTCCATCTGCCGCGCCGCCGGACGCTTGGCGTGGCAGCGGTCTGTGGCAAAGGGGCACCGGGGGGCGAAGACGCAGCCGGCATGCTCCACAGAGAGATCCGGGAGGGATCCGGGGATGGATTCCAGCGTTTTCCTCTCTCCTGTCAGCGTGGGGAAGGAGTGGAGCAGCCCCTGGGTATAGGGGTGCATGGGCCGCTTGAGCACGTCCCGGGTCTGCCCAATCTCCATCATCTGTCCGGCGTACATCACCGCCGTCTTGGTGCAGGAGGCCGACACAACGGACATGTCGTGGGTAATCATGATGCGTGTGGTGTTCAGCGCCTTTTCCAGGCGCACCACCTCCTCCAGGATCTGCCCCTGGGTCACTACGTCCAGGGCGGTGGTGGCCTCGTCAAAAATCAGCAGCTGGGGCGAGTGGAGCAGGCTGATGGCAATGGCCACGCGCTGGAGCATGCCGCCGGACATCTCGTGGGGATAGAGCCGGTACACCCGGTCGGGAAGGCCCACCATCTGAAACAGCTCCTGGGAGCGCTGGCGGATCTCCTGGCGGGTGGCCTTTGGCTCGTGCTGGCGGTAGATATCCTCGATCTGGGTGGAAATGCGGTGGACCGGGCTCAGGGCGTTCATAGCCTTTTGAAAGACCACTGCCAGGTGTTTCCACCGGATCTCCCGGAGGGACGCGTCGTCCAGGGTCAAAAGCTCCTTGCCCTGGAAATAGGCCTCGCCGGTGACCTTCGCCGTCTTGGGCGGCAGCAGGCGCAAAATCGCCATAGCCAGGGTGGACTTGCCGGAACCGGACTCGCCCACGATCCCCAGAGAGTCGCCCTGGTTGATGGAGAAGGACACATCCTTCACCGCGTACACGCTGCGGCTTTTGTTCTGATACGTTACACAGAGATCCTTGACTTCTAGTACCGTCTCCATCACTTTCCCCCCTTGTCAAAGGAATATTTCGGATTGAGGACGTGGTTGAGGCCGTCGCCCAGGAGGTAGAACACGATCACTGTCAGGATGATGGCCACGCCGCCGAAGGCGGAAACCCACCAGCCCACGGTGATATAGTCCTGTCCGGCATAGATCATCTGTCCCCAGGAGATGATGCTGGGGTCTCCCAGGCCCAGAAAGCTGAGGCCCGCCTCTGTCAAAATGGCGCCGGCCATGCCCCGGGTGGTATTGGCCACCACGGGGAAAACCCCGTTGGGAAGGATGTACTTGAACATGATCTGCATTCTTGTCTCGCCCATGGCGATGGCGCTTTTGACAAAGGTCCGCTCCCGGAGAGACAGGGCCTGGGCCCGCATAAGCTTGGCGTTGCCCGGCCAGCTGGTGATGCCGATAACGATCATCACGTTGGTGATGCTGTTGCCGAAGAGGGCCACGATCAGAAGGATCAGGAAGAAGGTGGGGATCATCAGGAAGGCGTTGATCACTTCAGAAATCACAAGATCCACCTTGCCGCCGAAATAGCCGGCGATGCCGCCCACCAGGATCCCCAGCACGCCGGAGATCAGCGAGGAGATCAGCGCCACCTGCAGGCTGGTGCGCACGCCGTAGATAATCATGCTGTAGACGTCCTGCCCCATGTGGTTGGTGCCCAGCCAGTGGCCGTTGACGCCGGGGGCCACCAGGTTGTCAGGCCCGTATTCATAGGGATTGTGGGTGGCCAGCAGCGGCGCCGCCACCACAATGATCAGCAGGATGATAATGCCGATCACGCCGGCACGGAACTGCCCATCCAGGAAAAACGCCTCTTTCATGCGGGCCAAGCCCCTGTATTTCTTACTTCCCATACACTGCCCGCCTTTCCTTAATCGTACCGGATGCGCGGATCAAACAGCGCATATACGATATCCACAATAATCATCACCACCGACACGCAGATGGCCACCACCAGGTAGATGCCCATCAGCGCGGGATAGTCGCGCTGGTTGATGGCGGTCATCGTCAGCCGCCCCATGCCCGGCCAGGAGAACACGATCTCAATGAGGGTGATGCCGGTGATGAGGAAGGCCATGGTAATGCCGAAGAGGGTAATGGTAGGCAATATGGCGTTGCGGAAAATGTACTTGTCAAAGATCTTCCGCTCGCTCATGCCCGTGGCCCGCAGGGTCGTGATGAAGTCCTCATTGGACACCTGCAGCACCGAGGATTTTGCGATGCGGAAATAGCCGGGAATGCTGACCAGCGTCAGCGTCAGGCAGGGCAGCACCATGTGCCGCGCCACATCCAGCACATAGGCAAAGCCGGTGTAGCCCGCCCGCACGTCCGTCATGCCGTTGGTGGGCAGCCAGCCCAGGCGGCTGGCAAAGACGATCATCAGCATCAGGCCCAGCCAGAAGGGAGGCATGGCGTCCAGGGCATAGGACACCATGGAAAACAGGCCGTCCATGATCCCTCCCTCGTGCTGGGCGGCGAATATGCCCAGGAACGTGCCGATCAGCAGAGCCAGAATGGCCGCCACCAGTCCCAGCAGCACGGTGGGACCCCAGCGGCTGCCGATCATGGAGGCAACCGACTGATTATAGATGATGCTGGTTCCCAGATCGCCGCGAAGGGCGTTGGTCAGATAGTTGAAGTACTGCACATACTCCGGTTCGTTGAGCCCCCATTTCTCCTCCAGGGCCGCCCGGAGAACCGGATCGTTGGTGTCCTTGCCCATAAGGGTCTTGATGGGGTCGCCGGGAGCTGCTTTGATAATGATAAAGTTTAAGGTAAAGACGATCAGCGCCGTCAGAAGGCCGCTGAAGATACGGCGAATCACATATTTTGTCATCTAACTGATCTCCTGCCTTTCCATACCCGTCCCATATCCTGCCGCAGTCACTGCGCCTGCCGGCGCCGCCTGAGATAATCCAGCACCACAAGGCCGCTCTCCAGCTGCACGGCGATCAGTTTCCGGATGGGGACCACCGTGTAGTCCAGAGCTCCCTCCAAAAAGGCCGTGATGTCCTTGAGGCCCTTGAGCGCCTGATCATATCCCTCCTGCAGTGCGGCGGTCCGGGCCGGGTCGGCATCTGCGGCGGCCAGCTCCGTCTCATTGGCCCGCACCAGCATGCCGTAGAGAATCATCTTGTAGAACTTGCTGATCACCAGCCGGTCCAGCTTTTCCGCCTGGGTGGCTGCCTGGTTATAGGCCGGATCCTGCTCCGCCTCGTTGATGGCGGCGGCGCCGCTGCCGCTGTCGCGGCTGAAGTCCCGCACCGCAGCCGCAAAGGGGTTCTCTGCAGGGAGATAGCGGTCCGAGCAGGCCAGGATCCGCTGGAGATCTGCGTTGATCTCCTGGCTCTCCGCCGTGCTCCTGCGCAGCACCTCCAGCCGGGTCATGTCAGAGGGGGAGGTGTCCTCGATCCGGGGATCGTAGAAATAGGGCAGCTCTGTGAGAAGGGTGAAGGTGCCGTAGCGGTCATAGGCGTAGGAGGCGCTGTTGTCGCCGGTATTCAGCTCCGCCACCGCCTTCTCCAGCTCCCCGCCGCAGAATTTCTTCAGGTAGTCGTACTCCGACTTGATGCCCAGCCCCTGGAAGATGGCGGGGGCATACTGGGCGCTGGCCGGGGACTCCGCCGCTCCCAGGCTCAGGGGCAGCTGATACTTGCCTGGGATGGCCTGGAGGGTGTCATAGATCTCCGGCGTGGGCTCGCTCTCGTACCAGTAGGTGCCGCCAAAGCCCGCGTTGTGGAGGGCGTAGATGAACTCCGGCTTGATTGCATCGATCAGATCCATCATGGCCTGGGTCTCCGGCAGCACATCGTGGAAGTGGAGCAGGCCGTAGTCGATGGGGAAGGTCCAGTCCACCTGGGCATAGCCCGCCGGGCGGAAGAAATTCCGGCCATAGTTATAAATATTGTACGGCCCCTTCAGCCACCCCTCGTTGCGGACTAAGCCGTCGGCGTCCCAGGCCTTCACAATATACCAGGTGTAGTCGAAGAAATCCCGCAGGGCCTTGTCCTCCGCCAGGCAGCGGGAGAAATACTCCAGCAGCATAGTGCCGATGGGCTCGTTGGGGTGGGGGCAGCCAAACATCAGGGCGTTGCGCCGGCCGCTGCCGATCTTCAGGCAGAGCAGGGGCCGTCCCTCCCGGGTCTTTCCCATCTCAAAGAGCGACGTGCTCTCCGGGTGCTCCCGGGCCAGCGCGCGGGAGCTCTCGTCCAACTCCTGCACGGTGAGGAACTCCTTGTATTCAGGGATCCCCTCCAGCAAGGCTTGAAATATCTTTTCCATCATTGCATCTCCTCTTTTCCTGGGCTTACGGAGCATCCCAGCCGGTGTCCAGCCGGATGGGGAGGACCCCGGGCTGGACCAGCTGGCTCTGCACATTTTTAATACGGTAGAGGGATTCCTCCCGGTTGCATCCCTTCACCGCGTCCATCAACAGATAACAATAGGTCATCACCGGGGCCATGCAGTTGATGCCCGTCTCCGGCTCCCGATTGACCCGCAGCGTCACCACGTCGTCAGCCAGGCGGCCCACCGGGCTGAGGGGCGAGTCGGTGATGGCGATGGTGTAGGGGCCCTTGCGCTTGGACTGCTCCACCAGCTCCAGAGTGCCGGGGGAATAGGGCGGGAAGGCCACGGCGATCACAACGGACCGGGGGTTCAGCTCCGCCAACTCCCGAAATCCCACGTTGTTCTCCCGGTAGTAGTGCACATTGGAGCGGATGGCGTCCAGCATCATGTAGAGCTCATAGGACACCGTGTGCTCCCCGTAGTAGCCGAAGACCATCACCCGGTCGGCAGAGGAGATCCGCATGGCCAGGTTCTGCAGCTGCTCAAAATTGACGCTGCCGTCCCGCATCTCCAGCAGAATCTCTATCTCTTTTGTCAGCATCCTCTGAAATACATTCTGCTGCCCCTGTCCCTCCACGCGTCGGGATCTGGCCCGCTCCAGCACGTCGGACTGCATCTGCTTTTGCAGAGCGCTGAAACTGTCATACCCCAGCGCATAGGCGAGGCGGATCACCGTGGTCTCGCTGACGCCGGCCTCCATGCTGATTTTCACAGTGGTTTTCATGGCCGCATACTCCAGATTGGAGAACACATAGTCCGCTACCTTTTTTTGGGATTTGGACAGGGTGGAATATGATTTCTGAATCTGTTCACAGACTGTCATATGTCCCCCTCTTTCCTAAAAAGAATTTAATCCTTCTTTTTCCAGACGAATTGCTTTTTCTTCATTTTACATGGATTTTTCTTTGGGGTCAATCAACAATAATCCCAAAGCGAACGGGTAAATTTTTGAATTATCCACATAGATCCTATATTTTGAAGGATATTCTCCATTTTTAAGCCGAATCCCCTGCATACCTGAAGCCCCTGCTCCAATGAGGAACCTTCATCTCACGCCGCTGAAAACGGATGCATTTCTGCCGGAAATCCCCTCAGAAACGGCCTGCCGTGCACACCATTTTCCACCCCTTCGGCGGCAGACTGCCCTCCGCCGCCCGCCCGGAAAAGCCCTCGCCCTGTTTCCTCCCTTTTTCAGGGACTTTTTTCAAAAAAACCGTGTTTACATAATGATGTGGAAAACTCTGTGGATAATGTGCAAAACCTTGCGTTCCCATTGTTTCGACAGGTTGCGACAAAATTATTTCCACATGGGGGGGAAAACTTTTTTACAGCTGTTGCCCGGAAGAGCACGCCGCGGCGCCCTCTGCCGGGTTCGAACGCCAGCCCCGCAGGCGGGGACGCACAATTTCCCTTGCCAGAGCCGGGATCATTTGATAAAATGAAGAGAATCGGATCATCCACAGGAGGAAACTATGGCAGCGGCAAGAAAAGCATCCTACGGCAACGACTCCATCTCCGCCCTGAAGGGGGCCGACCGGGTCCGCAAGCGCCCGGGCGTCATCTTCGGCAGCGACGGGCTGGACGGCTGTGAGCACGCCGTATTCGAGATTTTATCCAACTCCATCGACGAGGCCCGGGAGGGCTACGGGAAAAAGATCACCGTCACCCGGTATCTGGACCGCAGCGTGGAGGTGGAGGACCAGGGCCGGGGCTGCCCGGTGGACTGGAACGAGAAGGAGCAGCGCTACAACTGGGAGCTGGTGTACTGCGAGCTCTACGCCGGTGGCAAGTACGGGAACAATGAGGGGGAAAACTACGAGTT
>CAJFPI010000092.1 GCA_904398675.1 uncultured Oscillospiraceae bacterium | reverse complement strand
GAAGAGCACGCATTTCCCCTCCATCACCGGCATGCCGGCCTCAGGGCCGATGTCGCCCAGGCCCAGCACGGCGCTGCCGTCGGTGATGACGGCGCAGAGGTTGTGGCGGCGGGTCAGCTCATAGCTCTTGTTGATATCCTTCTGGATCTCCAGGCAGGGCTGGGCCACGCCGGGAGTGTAGGCCAGGCTCAGGTCCTCCTTGCTGGCCACGGGCACGGTGGCGATGACTTCGATCTTGCCCTTCCACTGCTCATGCAGCTTGAGGCTCTCCTTTGCGTAATCCATGGGGTATGATCCTCCTTGTATCGTTGTATCAATTGACCGGGGCATCTTATCCGGCAGCTCGTTAAAATTTTACCTGGCGGATGACGTCCTTCAGGCACTGGGCGCTGTGCTGCAGCCGGGCCACCTCGTCCTCCGTCAACTGGTTGGGGATCCGGTAGCGGACGCCCTCCCGATCCACCACGGACAAGGTGCTCAGGCAGACATCGTCAATGCCGTACTCCCCGTGGAGCATGGTGGAGACAGTGAGGGCCGTGCCGGCTCCCGTCAGGATGCACTTGCAGATGTGGCACACAGAAATGGCAATGGCGTAGAAGGTGGCCCCCTTGTCCTGGATCACCCGTGCGCCGGAGGTGCGGACAAACTCCTCCATGGCGTCATAGTCATAGTTCCAGTCGGTGAGGGACGTCTCGCCCCTGCGCTCCTTCAGCGCGTTGATGGGGTTGCTGGCAATGGAGGCCAGGGACCAGGGGATGAAAGAGGAATCCCCGTGCTCGCCGTAGACATAGGCGTGGACATTCTTGGGGCTGATGCGGAACCGGCGGGCCAGCTCCGCCTGCAGCCGGGCGGTATCCAGGGTGGTGCCGGTGCCGATGATCCGTTTTTCCGGGATGCCGGAGACCTTGTGGAAAATATAGGTCAGCACATCCACAGGGTTGGAGACAATGATATACAGCGCCTCCGGGGCGGCCTTTGCGATCTGGGGGGCGATGTCCTTGATGATGCCGGCGTTGGTCTGGATCAGCTCCAGCCGGGTCTGGCCGGGCCGCCGGGCGATGCCGGAGGTGATGATCACAATGTCAGAGCCCGCTGCGTCGGGATAATCGCCGCTGCGGACAATGGCCGGGGAGCAGTAGGTGATGCCCTGGTAGATGTCCAGCGCCTCGCCCCGGGCCTTTTCCTTCTTCACGTCGATGAGCACGATCTCCGTGGCGATGCCCATGGTGACCATGTCATTGGCAATGGTGGCGCCCACGCTGCCAGCGCCGATAATGGTAATTTTGCTCATGATATTCGCTCCGTTCGGGAAATTTCTCTGTCTTCTGTCCGCCGCTGTTTTCAGGCGGCGGACAAAGCAAAGCTTGTTAAAATAATATCATATTTCCCCTTGAGAAGCAAACCTATCCTGTTAAGACTCTGTAAAGATTTCGCGCGGCCCTGTCAGACCATTTTTGTGGGATCCACCAGGGCATCGTACTCCTCTCCGGTGAGAAGGCCGCTGTCCAGCACCGCCTGGCGCAGAGTGATCCCCCGCTGATGGGCGTCCTTGGCGCAGGCGGCCGCCTTTTCATAGCCGATGCGGGGGGTCAGACAGGTCACCAGCATCAGGGAATTTTGCAGCAGCTCCTCCATGCGGGCGCGGTTGGGGTGGAGACCCTCCAGGCAGTTTTTCCGGAAAGAGGCCATGGCGTCGGCCAGAAGGCGGACGGACTGGAGGAAATTGTAGGCGATGACGGGCATAAAGACGTTGAGCTCAAAGTTCCCCTGGCTGGCGGCAAAGCCGATGGCGGCGTCGTTGCCCATGACCTGGACGGCCACCATGGTCACCGCCTCGCACTGGGTGGGGTTCACCTTGCCGGGCATGATGGAGCTGCCCGGCTCGTTTTCCGGAATCGTGATCTCCCCCAGGCCGCAGCGGGGCCCGCTGGCAAGCCAGCGCACGTCGTTGGCGATCTTCATCAGGTTTGCCGCCAGGGCCTTCAGCGCGCCGTGGGCAAAGACAAAGCTGTCCTTGCTGGTGAGGGCGTGGAACTTGTTGGGGCTGGTGCGGAAGGGGTGGCCGGTGTAGCAGGCCAGGAGCCGGGCGGTCTCCCCGGCAAAGCCCGCCGGTGCGTTGAGCCCCGTGCCCACGGCGGTGCCCCCCAGGGCCAGGGCCTCCAGCGCCGGCAGGGCGGCACGGACCATGGCGGCGCTCTCCTCCGTCATGTGCCGCCAGCCGCTGATCTCCTGGGAGAAACGGAGGGGCACCGCATCCTGGAGATGGGTGCGGCCGATCTTGATGACATCCCGGTTCTCCTCCTCCAGGCGGAGGAGGGTTCCTGTCAGCTCCTCCAGAGCTGGCAGCAGCCTCTCCTCCAGGCTGCACACCGCCGCTACATGCATGGCCGTGGGGAAGGTGTCGTTGCTGCTCTGGGACATGTTCACATGGTCATTGGGATGGACCGTGACCCCCTCCCGGGCGCAGAGGTGGGCGATGACCTCGTTGACATTCATGTTGCTCTGTGTGCCGCTGCCGGTCTGCCAGACCTTCAGAGGAAATTCCGCCGGATACCGCCCCGCCAAAATGGCGTCGCAGGCGGCGGTGATGGCCTCCGCCTGCCCCGGCTCCAGCTTTCCCAGGTCCAGATTGGCCTGGGCTGCCGCCTTCTTGAGAAGGGCAAAGGCGCGGATGATCTCCTCCGGCATGGTCTCGGTGCCGATGGCGAAGTTCTGCAGGCTCCGCTGGGTCTGGGCGCCCCAGAGGTGCTCGGCGGGGACCTGGACGGTCCCCATGGTGTCGTGTTCTTCCCGATAGCCGCTCATAGCTTGACTCCTCCCGTTTCCTGCTCTGCGGCCGGTGGCGGCCGCCGCTGTTTCCCCTGTAGCATACCACACTTCCCTGCAGGATGCAAAAGGATTTCCCCCGCCGCCGTTGACTTTTTCAAGCTTTTTCGGTATAAAGAAAGAAAAAAGCCGGTGACGGCGGTTGAGGAGGTCTCTATGGAGAACTTTACCTACTATGCGCCTACCAAGGTGGTGTTCGGCCGGGATACGGTGGCGCAGACCGGGCAGCTGGCCCGTGAATTTGGGGCCAACAAGGTCCTGGTCCTCTACGGCGGCGGCAGCGCTGTGAAAAGCGGCCTGCTCCAGCGGGTCTGCGATGTTCTCACCGCCGTTGGCCTCCCCTACGCCCTGCTGGGCGGCATCCAGCCCAACCCCCGCCTCTCCAAGGTCTACGAGGGCATCGACCTGGGCCGCCGGGAGGGGGTGGACTTCCTGCTGGCTGTAGGGGGCGGCAGCGTCATTGACACGGCCAAGGCCGTGGGGTACGGCATGGCAAACGACTTTGACGTGTGGGAGCTGTACGCCAAGCGGGCCCAGGCCGCCGCCTGCCTCCCCATCGGGGCGGTGGTGACCATCGCCGCCGCTGGCAGCGAGATGAGCAACTCCTCCGTCATCACCAGGGACGACGGCCTTCTCAAGCGGGGCTACAGCTCCAACCTGGGCCGGCCCCGGTTTGCGGTGATGGACCCCGCCCTCACCTTCACTCTGCCCCCCTATCAGACCGCCTCCGGCTGCGTGGACATTCTGATGCACACCATGGAGCGCTACTTCCACCCCGGCCCCGGCGCAGCGCTTACCGACGTCATGGCGGAGGCCCTGATGGGGACGGTGCTGGAGAAGTCCCGGATCCTGATGGATACCCCCACGGACTACGACGCCCGTGCGGAGGTCATGTGGGCGGGGAGCCTGTCCCACAACGATCTCTTCGAGTGCGGCACCGGCACCCACGGCGACTGGGCATGCCACCAGATGGAGCACGAGCTCAGCGGCATGTTCGACGTGGCCCACGGCGCGGGGCTGGCCGCCATCTGGGGCAGCTGGGCCAGGTATGTGCTCCCCGCCGCCCCGGAGCGGTTCGACCGGTTCGCCCGGCGGGTCATGGGCGTTGGGGACTGCGGCGATCCATTGGAAAACGGCCGCCGGGGCATCGCCGCCTTCGAGGCGTTTCTCTCCGCCATCCGCATGCCGGTGAATCTCCGCCAGCTGGGGCTCACCCCCTCCCCCACCCAGCTGGACGCCCTGGCCGACAGCTGCAGCTACCACGGCGGGCGGACCATCGGCGCCATCCAAAAGCTGGACCGGGCGGATATCCGGCGGATCTACCAAAACGCCCTGTAGTCTGACCGGTCCCCCGGCCAGCCGGGCGGCATATACTGTGGTATCCTATATAAAAGGGAGGAACCGCTATGCCGCCCCACATCCTGCTCTGCGGCGCGCCCCGCCAGTTTCCAAACTATGAGTCCGCCCTGGTCCGCGCCGGGGCCGTGGTCCGCTTTCCCGGCGCGGGGGACGGGGCGTGTGACGGCCTGCTGCTGCCCGGCGGCGGCGATCTCGACCCCTCCCTCTACGGCGAGGCGCCGGTCAGCTGCCGAAACGTGGACAGCGCGCGGGATCAGCGGGAGCTTGTCCTCTGCCGCCGCTTTTTTGCGGCAGAGAAACCGGTCCTGGGGATCTGCCGGGGCCTGCAGGTCATCAATGTGGCCCTGGGCGGCACTCTGCGCCAGGAGGTGGCTGGCCACGGGCAGACTGCCGCCGGTCTCGACGGCCTCCACCCCACCCTGGCCCGCTCCGGCGGCTTTCTCGGCCAGCTCTACGGCCGCCGCTTTACAGTAAACACCGCCCACCACCAGGCGGCAGGGCGCTTGGGAAAGGGCCTGCGGGTGGAGCAGTGGGCGGAGGACGGCGTGGCGGAGTGTCTGTCCCATCAGTCGCTCCCCATCTATGCCGTCCAGTGGCATCCGGAGCGGCTGCGGGAGGGCGGAAAGCGCTGGGACACGGTAGACGGGGGACGGCTGATGGCCTGGTTTGTCTCCCAGTGCGGCTGAATCCATCGTCAGGCGGGAAATTTTACAGATTTTTTCCAAACCCCTTGACAAATCCAGAAGTGCATGCTATGATAGCAAGGCTGACGATTCAAGTCGGAAGGCACATGCGGGTATAGCACAATGGCTAGGGCACCAGCCTTCCAAGCTGGGGATGCGAGTTCGATTCTCGTTACCCGCTCCATATGCGCCAG
>CAJFPI010000091.1 GCA_904398675.1 uncultured Oscillospiraceae bacterium | reverse complement strand
CTCACCGGCACCGGCTGGACCATCAACGTGTCCCGCCTGGCTCTGCAGGTTGGCCTGAACAAGGGCATCGAGGACATCAGCTGGGGCAGCTCCATCACCCGTGAGCAGGCCGCCCAGATGGCTCTGAACGCCATCAAGACTCCTATGGTCCAGTATAACGACGGCGTGACCGTCATTGTCAATGGCCAGCCTGTCACCTTCGGCTCCGGCGAGGCCTACTATGTCACCACCACCCTGGCCCAGGAGCAGCGCATCGGCAAGGAGACCCTCTCCAACACCAACAACACCTACACCGTGGAGTTCGGTGAGCGCTACTTCCCCAACCTGCGCCTGGACGACGCCACCGACGACTTCGGCCGCCCCGCCTACACCTGGACCTACAAGACCCAGGAGATCGGCACCTATGTGGACGAGTCTCTGATGGTGGCTGAGTACACCGCCGGCGTCACCGGCGGCGAGCTGTACAACCTGCTGAGCCGCAACACCATCAAGGAGTACACGCTGACCTACTATGTGGACGGCACCGTGACCGCCTTTGACAAGGACGTCCTGTACCGCACCAACAACAGCAGCGTGGGCTCTACCGGCCGCGGCGTGCTGACCCAGGTGTTTGTTGACCATGTGGAAGAGGAGATCACCCTTGTCTCCGTCAACACCTACCTGGCTAAGGCCAACAGCGACTACAACACCACCCGGGAGACCGTCTCCCTGCAGGTCTACTACGGCGACAATCTGGACACCGCCAAGACCGTCTCCGTGGAGGACGTGCCGGCTGTGGCCGATCTGAAGGAGGGCGACATCGTCCTGGTGAACTGGGCCAGCGACAGCGCCACCGTGAACACCAAGGACATCGTTGCCATCAGCGATCCCGAGGTCCTCTCTGACGTGGTTGTCAACCGGTTCAGCAAGGACAAGGATGACGATGCCTCCCACAACGGGATCACTGCCGACCGTGTGACCATGATCAAGACCGGCGGCGAGGAGTACCGCAACAACCGTAACGCCTGGTATGCCTACGACACCCTGGGCGACTATGATGGCAACCTGCTGGCTGACAAGACCTACAACGTCTACCTGGATCCCTACGGCAACTTCATCGGCGCGGAGCTGTGCACTGGCACGGACCAGTACGTCTTCATCGCCGCCTATGACGCTTACAGCAGCTCCATGGGTCTGGTGAACGCTGACGCCCTGGCCATCTTCCCCGACGGCCAGATGAAAAAGATCGAGGTCAACGTCAAGGACACCAACGAGAATATCGAGCGTATCCGCGACAATACCGCTGGCAATACGAGCTATAACGCCACTGTCGCCAACGATGCCGCTTACGCGAAGTGGGAGACCACGAGTGCGACGAAGGGCCTGGTACAGCGCTGGTTCACCTACACCCTGGCCGGCGACGTCTACACCCTGGAGCCTGTCACCCGCTATACCGTTGATATGAACAACGGCGATGTGACCGGCGGCGGTGCGAAGGTAATCCGCACCGACAGCCTGTCCTTGAATCCCAACGGTAGGGGCGATGTCGGCATCATCTCCTACGGCAACGAGGAGTCCGTCTATATCACGGTGAATAATGACACCAAGAACAGCTATCACCAGGATGTGATTGACGAGGTCACCGGCGTGTACACCGGTGTGGACAGCGCCCGGCTGTCCTATGCCAACGGCGACTGGGTCGTAGCTGTGTATGACAGCGATCACTACATCATCGCCGCGGTGGTCCTGGGCGAGGCCGAGGGCGCTGTGGACAACTACGCCTACATCCTCTCCGGCGCTTACGCTGAGGAACGCGACAGCGACGGCTACACCTATTGGGACTTTGATGCGGTTCTGAACGGCGAGATCCAGACTATGACCATCAAGACCAAGTACTCCGGCACTGTCAACCAGCTGCGGCAGAACTCTATCCAGGAGCTGATGCTGGATGCCGACGGTTATGTGACCAAGATCAACACCTTGGACAACAATGACGAGGGTGACGATGGTGATGTGAGAGGCAAGTATAACAACACCAGCGGCACCGATCAGAACGACGAGGTCTACAGCGGCGCGCAGCTTATGGATGGGACCGGTTTGACCAACTATGATGTCTACCATATCAATGTTGTCGGCGCAGCCGCTGACGGCTATGGCGATACGATGTATCTGACTGGCCGCACCCTGCACTTCCGCCCGAACATTGACCAGACCGGTCTGTTCTTCGCCAGCGACGCCAAGGCGGTTGTGAGCCAGAGTGTCAACGGCGACCGCAGCGAAACCGAGTACGGCTCTGTCCGCGAGGCCTACAGCGTGCTGACTGATACCACCGACAAGAAGGACGGCCTGCAGTTCAACGGTTTTGTGGCGGCTGTCCTGGATGCCGACGGCGTGGCCAAGTGGGTGTTCTTCTATGACTACACCGACGTGGAGACCGGCGACCGGCCCGACTATGGCGATGTCACCATCGGCAAGATCGGCGGCGCTACCGGCTTGAATGTTGACTCGCTGGATCCCACCGCTAACAGCCACATGGCGACCTACATCAAGGGCCAGAAGGATGGCACCTACGTCCTGTCTGACAAGTACGCTGACATGCGCGGGAATGCGTCCGACAACATCGTCTTCAAGTTCACCACTTCCGTGGCGAGCGACGTTGTGACGCTGACCATCACCAATACGGCGGGTGCTCCTGTCTATGTCGAGAGTGGTACCTTCGCTGCTGTTGGCGGCCACTTCTTCTACGCACAGGTCACCTCTGCTGACGGCACCTTGATCAATGCGGGCAGCGGTTCCATGAAGACCACCGCCCTCACCAGCGGCACCTACAACTGGTCCGTCAAGGGCGCCAGCTGCGACCTTAGCGGCACCTTCACCATCAAGTAATTTGACCTTCACAAATTGCTGACAAAAGCGGCCCCCGGGCGATCGCCCGGGGGCCGCTGCTTTTTTCCCGTTTTATTCCGCCGGCAGGAGGGCCACCACGGTGTAGGTGACGCCGGCGGCGTTGAGCTGGCCCTCGGCGCCGGAGTTGAAGGCGTACCAGGACATGGTCTTCCCATCGGCGGACCAGATGGCGGGCCAGCAGCGGATGCTGCTGCCGATGCCGGTGACGAAGAGGGTGCCGTTGCGGATGGCGAAGGCGGTCCCCTGGCTGTTGCCGCCGACCACGGGGGCGCCGCCGCCAATGACCATCACCAGCACCGGGGCCGCGGGGAAGGTGAGGGTGTTGGGGGATGTTTCGCCGTAGGTCCCGGCGCCGGTGTAGCTGGTGCGGTAGATCTGGCAGTTGCCCTTGGCGGCCAGGCCGCCGGTTAGGGCGGTCTCCAGGCCGGCGAGGCTGTCGTCGTGGGACTTGAGGGCGGCGTCGATTTTAGTGTTGGCGTCGTTGAAGTCGTCCATCATAATCCTGTCGGACTTCACCCACTGGGGGAGCTGATAATTTGTTGTATAAGTCATGTCGAATTTTCCTTTCTGTAATCGGATTTTGTCAGGTTTTGTACAGGCTTTCGCCGTTCCACAGGAGGACACCCCACTTTACAGGGGTTGGAAACCGGAGGTTTTCCCCTGTAGAAGATGTTCCCACCCCATTTTTCGCCGCAGGCAAAAGAAATAGGATCTGTTTTTGCCCGCGACATGTGCGTGGGCAAAAACACTTTGCAGTCTGCGAGTGTGCGGCCCTTTGGGCCGTGCGCGCGGCAGACTGGGACTCTTATTTCCTCCAAGCAGCTCAATGCTGTTTGGAGGAAACTCTCAAAGTGGAGACGGGAAAACCCGCCTCCACTTTGACATGAAAGCCGGTACACAGTAAGACGTGTACCGGCTTTTGGTTGTATGGGGTTGTGCAATCCTTTTTTACTCCACATAGCCGTAGAGTCCCCGGACAGAGACCTCGCCGGAGCGGATGGTCTCCGTGGAGCCGTCACGATAGCGGACCTGCAGGCCGAACTGCTCGTCCACATCCAGCGCCACAGCCTCACGGCTGTCCCCCTCCCGCCACAGCAGGCGGACGGGGCGGCCAAGCGTAACGCAGTCTTTGCGGTAGCGCTCTACCCAAGCCGTGAGATCGCCTCCCAGCGCATCCCCCATCCGGTCCAGGGCCGCCAGCATCTCTGCCGCCAGACGGGGACGGAAGACGGCTTTGCCCAGCGCAGCGGAGAGGGAAGTGGCCATCTCAGCCACCTCCGGAGTAAAGTCGGCGGCCACCTGGCGGACATTGATCCCCACGCCGATGATCAGCGCCTCCACCGATCCCGCATGCAAGGTCATTTCCGTGAGGATGCCGGCGATTTTTTTCCCGCCAAGGAGGAGATCGTTGGTCCATTTGATCTGTGGACGCGTGCCGCAGGCCCGCTCCACAGCGTCGCACACAGCCACCGCCGTCATAGCGGTTACCGGCATCAAGCCCTCCGGCGTCAGCGCTGGGCGCAGCAACAGTGAGAGGTAGACGCCCTTCCCGCTGGGGGATTGAAAGCTGCGCCCGGACCTTCCCCGCCCGGCGGTTTGGCAGTCGGCCAGAACGGCGGTTCCGTGGGGGAGGCCGGGGGTCCGTTTCAGGTAGGCGTTAGTGGAATCAATCTCCTGAAAGCATATCGGCGCTGGACGCGAAGAGCCGCACGCGCGGAGGCAGGCCGTTACCGCCTGCTCTGTCAACTGGTCGGGTCCGTCCCTCAGAGCCGCGCCCAATCCGGGCAGGCGGTCCAGCTGGCCGCCCTGCTGTTCCAGCGCGGCCAGCGCCTCCTGAATTTCCGCCTGGGAGCACCCCAGCCGCCGCGCCAACTCTTCTTCCGGGAGATACCGCCCGCCCTGTGCCGCCAGCAGATCTCTTATCTGTACCATATAATCGCTTGCCATATCCATTCGCCCCCGCGTGCATTTTCAGATTCCTATTTTACCACAGGGGTGTGGAGGCTGTAAACCGATTTTCCTAGCGGGTGCCGCCGCCTGTTTGCGCGCAGATTGCCTGGCCTACCAGATCCACCACGTCCTGGTGGGTCTCGTCGAACAGGTGCATGTAGATCTGGCTGGTAATGGTGGTGCTGCTGTGGCCCAGGGCTTTGCAGATGCTGAACATGGGGACGTGCTGGCTGTTGGCAA
This sequence comes from uncultured Oscillospiraceae bacterium, assembly GCA_904398675.1. GTDB lineage: Bacteria > Bacillota > Clostridia > Oscillospirales > Oscillospiraceae > CAJFPI01. Next base: position 22,590 of record CAJFPI010000091.1, on the reverse strand, counting down.
TGGAGGCAAAGCTGTGGCGCAGGCCGTGGAGGGTACAGGCGGGCAGGTTGTTGTCCCGTACCAGGCGGGAGAACGCACCGGAGAGATAGTCCGGGGCATAGGGGCGTCCCGTGCTGTTGGTCACCACAAATCCCTGGGGATTATATTCCTCACCATACCGCTGCCTTTTTTCCTGATAGATGTGATGCATGTCCTCCAGCAGCTCCCGCAGGTCCGCAGTCCCGGCAAAGGACAGGCGGCGCATGGAGGAGGCGCTTTTGGGCCCCTTGTCCACCGCCACGCCGTTGGCGGCTGTGCGGGCCTCGCAGATATACAGCACGCCGTTTTCCAGATCCACATTCTCCCACTTCAGCCCGCAGATCTCGCTGCGGCGCATCCCAAGATACCCGGCCAGCTTTACCACCGGCTCCAGGGGCTTTCCGGCTGTCAGGGAGAAGAGCCGCTGCAGCTGGTCTGGTGCGTAGAAACAGTGATGCGGATGGAGCTTGGGGGGCGGCTCCACCGCCTGCACCACGTTTTTGGCCAGCATGTCCTGCCGCACGGCCAGCCCCACCGCCGTGTTCAGCAGCACATGGTGTTTCCGGATGGTGTTGGCGCTGAGCCCCTCCTGGAGCTTGAGGGACATGTACCGCTGCACCTGCATGGCGGTCAGGCTCTGCAGCATGACATTGCCCAGATAGGGTTTCAGGTGGTTGTCAATAATTTTCTGATAGCCATAGGTGGTGGTGACGGCCCGGTGGGGCCGGATCACATTGTCCAGCCAATAATCCAGCCACCGCCCCACGGTTACTCCGGTGGGCATGATATTGCCCTGGATGGACCTGGCCCGGGAAAAGTTGTCCCGCACCAGCCGCGCCTGCTCCAGAGTGGGAAAGCACCGGGTGCGTTTCATCCGGTTCCCCATGGCGTCCATACCGTAGTGGAGCGTCACATAGTACCGCTGCTTGATGTCGTCATAGGCGATGTTTGCTTCTACCGTTTTTCTTGCCATTTCTCTATCTCCCTTTCAAATTTAGTTTTTGGGGGCGAAAACAGCCTAACAGAAGAGAACAGATTCTGGCAAATTCATAATATTTTCGGTGAATTTGTGCCGTTTTTAGAATTTCCAAAAGATACCGGAAAATTCCATGGGATGGAAGTGTAGCCGGAGGGCTGTTTTTTTAAACGGCGGAGAAAAACGGTTGCCCGCCCAAGGGCAACAAAAAGCCGGTACACCTCTGTAGGTGTACCGGCTTTTTTCTTCGCTGAAAAGCGAAACGCTTTTCAGCGAGACTGCGCCCCTCTGCGCGCACGGCCCAAAGGTCCGCACACTGGAGGGGCGGGAAGTGTTTTCCCAAGGCGCATGTCCCCGGAAAAGCAAATTTTAATTTCCTTCGGCTGCGCCGAAAGGGAGGCTGGTGCAAAAATACAGAAAGGGAAAATCGACATGACCTATACGCAGAATTATCAGCTCCCCCAGTGGGTGAAATCCGACCGCATCCTGATGGAGAACTTCAACGACGCAAACCAGAAGATCGACGCCGCCCTGACAATGAAATGCGAGGCGGTGGCGGGAACATACAACGGCAGCGACAATGACCCGCAGACCATCTCCCTGGGGTTCACCCCGGCGGCGGTGCTGGTGTTTGACATGCGCAGCAACCACACGGCCCTGGCCGTGACGGGCTGCCCCGCCTGCGCCAGCGACGACAGCCCCGCCGTCACCATTGTGGAGGGGGGCTTTGAGGTGAAGGACCGTTACAACTACGGTACCGGCATCGTCCACGGCCCCTACCGCTACATCGCCTTCCGAAAGCTGGGATAGGCAAAAGAACGCCCCGCGGGAAATCCCGCGGGGCAATTCTTTTCAGTTGGTTTTGGGCCTAAGTCTGCTTGCAGGTTAGCTGCGGGCGGAGACAACCCAGCCGCTCAGCGGAGCGGTGTCGTCGCCGGTGCTCCAGGTGTAGACCTGGTTAGCGGCCGCAGGCAGAGTTGCAGCAGAGGCAACGGAGTCAGCGTTCTCCGCGCCAACGTTGATAGTCAGCTGCGCAATGGTCCACGCGAAGTTGCTAGTATGGGTTCCCTTGTAGACCACGATCTTGGCACCGTTGGTACCCCTGACCTCAAAGGCACCGGTGAGCTTGTCACCCTCGGTCACTTCCAGGGTGCCGCCGTTCAGTGTGGCAGCAGCAGCCAGAGTGATCTCGGTATTGCCGCTGGCCAGCGCCTTCACAGTGATGTCAGCGGTGGAGGTGAGACCAGTGCCGCCCACGATGTCGCGGCCCTGAACGGTGACATTCGCGCCGGGCTGAGCAGTCACACTGGAGGTGGCAGCCATCAGGCCAGTGATGTTCAGGGTGCCACCGGCAGCGACGGTCACAGTGTGAACCTTCGTCTGAGCAGCAGTGATGTTCAAAGTCTGACCGGCAGCCACGTTGAGACCAGCAGCAGCGGCACTCAGATCACTGTTAATGGTTACAGTGCCGTTCTTGGCCAGGGCATCCTCGATGCTGGTCTTGGTAGCATCAGAGCCCAGGGCGTAGGCGGGGGCATCGTCCATCTTGTTGTTGGTATCCACCAGCAGGAGCAGGACGTTATTGCCGCTCACGAGGTAACGGACGTTGTCCTGATAGGTAGTCCCGTCGGGCTTATCAGCGATAGCGATGCTGCCCTCAGAGGCGGCCTTGTTGGCGGAATCCACATAGATGATGGTGGTATCCTGGTTGATCTCCAGACGGGAGCTGTTGTCCAGGGAGATGTAGCGGCTGCCGTCCCAACCGGTGACAGCGCCGGTGGTGACCAGAGGAATGTTGACGTTCTTTACCTCGGTGTCGGAGACAACGTCATAGCTGATGACGGTGCCAGCCTTCACAACGGGGCCGTTCTCCTGGCGGACAGTGAGGGTGCTCTCGCCGTTGAAGATGCTGTAGTTCTGATAGGTCTTGCCGTCGATGACGGAGCGGTAGGAATCAGCCACCAGGTAGCCGTAGTTGGAGCCGGAGGTGATGGAGGGATTGCCAATAACGGCCGCAGCCTTGGCCACCCGGAACCCGTTCTCCGTCACATACAGGGAAGAGGCGGTATCGGTAGCAGTACCGAAGGTAGCGTTGCCATAGGTGTTCTTGAACTCCTTGCCGGTGTACACCTTGCCGTCGTTGCTGGCGTTAGCACTGCCCTTGCTGCCGCTGGTCAGGGCGAACACCACAGCGTCATCAGCCAGCTCGATGCCGCCGATGGTCTCGTTGCTATAAGCATTGTTGCTGCCGGAGCCGTCAAAGCCGCGGACAGGCAGAGAGGAACCAGCGGTGCTGGCAGCGATGGTGCTCAGCTCATAGTTGCCGTCAGCGTCGATGTTGAAGGCCACCATCTCGCCGATCTCGGCAATAACAGCATTCTCGAGGGTGGACAGAGTGCTGTCATCGGTGCTATTCATCTTGGAGATAGTGACGGTCTTCTTGGAGCCGTCGGCAAACAGCAGCTTAGCCTTAACCACGGTCTGAGCCAGGCCGCTATCAGTATCGCTGAAGTCCTTCACCTGGTCAGCAGTGATGATCATAGCCAGGCTGTTCACGCCGGTAGCGCCGGAGGTGACCTCGGCGGCATAGATCAGGCCAGCGTCAGCAACATAGTCGACAACGTCGCCTGCATCCAGGTTCAGGGACACGCCGGCGGCGGCCTCATACCAGGTGCCGTCGATCAGGAACTGCTCCACGCCGTCAACAGTCTTCACACCGCTGATGGTGCCGGTGGCAACAGCCGCCTCGTCATAGGTCAGCTTGCCGGTGAAGGCACCCTTGTAGACAACCACGTAGTCGTCCTTGGCAATGCCGTCGTAGACGGTGACATCCTCCAGCTTCTGGCTGGTGGAGCTCAGAACGCTGCGGTTGCTGCCCAGCAGGGACACGTTGATGTTGTCCTTGCCCACATAGGTGACCTTCGCCATCTGGGTGGTGGTCACATAGGCGATGTCATACTTGCCGTTGCCGTCGATGTCCACCAGCTTGACAGGGGAGTTCCACTTCTCGTTGGTGAAGTAGGAGGCAGTGCGGTCAGAGCCGTTCACCAGCATGTGATCCGCAGTCGCAGCAGTAGTAGCGTTGGGCAGCTCGATCTCGTAGGACTTGCCGCCGAAAGCGATCTCAGTGGAATCGGTGGTGTCAGCCTTGATGGCATTCCAGGTGGTGTAAGCGACCTGGCTGGTGCCGGTGGCATACACGCCCAGAACGGCGTTCTTGGAGGTGTTGTTGCGGACGATCACGCGAACCTCCTCGCCCAGCAGGCTGGAGAGATCCTCAGCGTAGTCGCTGTTGGAGATGTTGCTGTGGTAGGAAACGGTATTGCCGTTGACAATGGTGGTGGTGCCGTTGTCCAGATCCCGAACCACAAAGCCCTTGCTGTTGCCGTTGAGGCTGGTCAGCACGCCGATCTCGATGCTGGCGTCAAACTTGTCCTCCAGCAGGGAGGGGCCGGTCAGGGTGTAGGACTGGGTCACCTCGCCGGTGGCGATGTTGTGGTTGTACTGCAGGCGCATGGTGGCGCTGGTGATGCCGTTGTACAGCATCTGAGCGGTGGAGTCACGATCCAGCCCGTCAGAGGGGTTGGTGCCCAGCAGCTCATCGTACAGGCCGGCCTTATTGGCCTCAACCGCCACGTTCACGGCCCAGCCGGCGCCGGTGAAACCGAACACGCTGGAGTCGTAGTTCATGGCGACCAGGATCATCTTGGCGGCCTCAGAGGCGGTAACGGTGCGCTCGGGGTAGAAGTTGCCGTCCTCATAGCCGTTCAGGATGCCCTGGGCGGCGCAGTACTCAATGTACCCGGCAGCCCAGTGGCCCTTAGTGTCGCCGAAGGAGACGTTGCTGGAGTCCAGCACAGGCTCCTTGCCGCCGGTCAGGATGTAGGTGATCATTTTTGCCATCTCGGAGCGCTTCACAACGCGGTCGGGATAGTAGTTCCCGTCCTCGTAGCCCTGGATGACGCCCAGGGTGGAGAGCACCTCAACAGCCTCAGTGTGATCGATGTCCTCAGCGTCGCCGAGATCGATCCCACTGGCGATGGTCACAAGGCTCAGGGACATGGCCAGAGCCAGGACCAAGGCGAGAATCTTCTTGAGATTTCTCATGGTGGATTTTCCTCCTTTTAAATTTTGCGATAAAGTTTGATAAATACCCCTTGAAACCGAAAAATCAGATCATATCAGCTGAAAAAGTTCAATTCCAAGGGGAGTATTATCTCCCCTTATCTTTTTCGCGGTCAGCTTTGTTTCGGAGGATACACACCGGCACACATACCGTGGCTAGCCGGTCCCGTATCTGTCCCGGGGAGCAATCCTCCCCCACTGGGCTTTCCGCATGCTCAATATACACGTCTTTCGTCGGCATTTCAAGGGCTTCCCGGCTTTTGTAACATACTTGTAACAAAGCGTCCACACGCTGGAAGGAGGGCCAGCGTCTGCCGGGAGAGGGGAAAACGGGGTGTTTGGGGGAGGGGGTTCTGTCCTTGTGCCGCAAAACCGGGGCGGTTGCATCTCTCCGGGCAACCGGCCGAAAAAGTCCAGCATAATTATCGACTGTTTTCTACATAATTTTACATTTTTTAGAGGAGCTTATTATTTTATAATGTATAGGCGCAAAAAAGCCCCGGGAAGAACGGCTCTTCCGGGGCTTTTCCATGAGAAGTTCTCATAAAAGAATCTGGGCAATGTGGTACACAGCAAAGCTCACCGCATAGGCCGCGAGGAGCTGCCAGACGAGGCAGACGGCGGTCCAGCGCTTGCTGTTCATCTCCCTGCGGATGGTGGCCACGGCGGCCACGCAGGGGGTGTAAAGGGCGCAGAAGGCGATAAAGCTGAGGGCCGCGGCGGGGGTAAAGGTGGCGGCCATCAGGGTGCCGGCGGCGGCGTAGTCGGTGAGGGAGAACCCATAGAATACGCTCATGGAGCTGACCACAGCCTCCTTGGCGATGAGCCCCGTGAGGAGGGCCACCGCCGCCTGCCAGAATCCGTAGCCCAGGGGCGCAAAGACAGGGGCGATGAAGGTGCCTACGGCGGCCAGGATGCTGTCCTCCACGCTGCCGGTCATCTGGAGGGAGGTGTTGAAATTCTGGAGGAACCACAGCACGATGCTCATGGCCAGAATGATGGTGCCCGCCCGGGTGAGGAAGTCCCGCACCCGCTCCCACACATGGAGGGAGATGTTTTTGAGGGTGGGCATCCGGTAGGGGGGCAGCTCCAGCAGGAAGGGGGCCGGCTCCCCCCGGAAGAGGGTTTTCTTCATAAAGATGCCGCTGAGAATCGCCATGAGAAGGCAGAGGACATAGATGCTGAAGACAATAACCCCGGCCCAGTCCGGGAAGAAGGCGGCGGTCATCAGTGCGTAGATGGGGAGCCTTGCCCCGCAGGACATGAAGGGTACCAGCAGAATGGTCATCCGCCGGTCCTTCTCATTTTCCATGGTTCTGGCCCCCATCACCGCCGGCACAGTGCACCCGAACCCCATCAGCATGGGGATGAACGCCTTGCCGGAGAGGCCGAAATGGCGCAGCGTCCGGTCCATGACGAAGGCCGCCCGGGCCATATAGCCCGTGTCCTCCAGCATGGAGAGGAAGAGGAAGAGCACCGCGATCTGGGGCAGAAACACCAGCACGCCGCCCACACCCGCGATGATGCCGTCCACCAGCAGGCCCGAGAGCCACCCCGGCGCGGAGATTGCCGCGAGCCACCCCGATACGCCGGGGGTCAAAACGCCGTCGATGAACCAGGCCATGAGATCTCCCAGCCACTTGCCCGGCCCGGAGAAGGTGAAGAGGAACATCACCAGCATCATCACCAGGAAAACGGGGATTGCCAGATACTTGTTGGTGACAATATCGTCGATCCGCTCGGTAACCGTCTTTTTCCCGCTCCCGTCCGGCTTTTTCACCGCGTAGCGCACCGCCAGCTCCACAAAGCGGTAGCGGCTGTCGGCGATCATGGTCTCCCGGTCCCCCAGGGGGCTGGCGGACTCATACTCCTGGGCGATCTGCTCGATGCGCTGCCGGGTGGTCTCCCCCAGTCCCAGGCGCTCCGCCACGTCCTCGTCCCCCTCCAAAAGCTTGATGGAGGCCCAATGGGAGGGGATACCCACGCTGTAGCACCGGTCATGGATGATCTCCGTGATCCGGTGGTGGATCATGTGGGTGAAGTCGTCGTAGAGGTCGTCCGGCTCCAGGGTAAGGCCGGTGTGCATCATCCGGTGGGCCTCCTTCACCAGCTCGTCGATGTTGTAGTTGTCCCGGGCGGAAATGGGGATCACCGGGATCCCCAGCCGGGCGGAGAGGCGGCTGCAGTCGATGGTGATGCCCTTCTTCTCCACCTCGTCCATAAAGTTCAGCGCCAGCACTGTGGGCCGCTCCAGCTCCAAAAGCTGCATGGTGAGGTAGAGGTTCCGCTCCAGATTGGTGGCGTCCACAATATTAATAATGGCGTCCGGCTTTTCCTCGATGATGAACCGCCGGGCCACAATCTCCTCCATGGAGTAGGGGGAGAGGGAGTAGATGCCCGGCAGGTCCACCAGGGTAAAGCTCAGCTCCCCCACCTTGGCGATGCCCTCCTTCTTCTCCACCGTAACGCCCGGCCAGTTGCCCACATACTGGTTGGAACCGGTGAGGGCGTTGAAGAGGGTGGTCTTCCCCGCGTTGGGGTTTCCTACCAGGGCCACCTTCCACTGGTGCTTGTCGTGCTCCGTGGCGTCATACTGCCGGGGGTGCTGCTCCTGCTCGTGGACATGGGAGCGGCGCATCTCCTCCAGCGTGGCCTTGTCCGGGCAGGCCATGGCACAGCTGCCGCAGTCCCCGTGGCATCTGCCCCCCAGATGATAGGCGCTCTCAGAAACCGCCGCCCCGCCGTCCTCCCCCTCCTTCAGGGGCCTGACGCGGATCTGGGCCGCGTCCTCCTTGCGGAGGGACAGCTCATATCCCCGCAGCGACAGCTCCAGCGGGTCCCCCAGGGGGGCGATTTTTACCAGCTTGACGGCAGTCCCCGGGGTCAGGCCCATGTCAACCAGGCGGCGTTTCACAGCCCCCCGCTGGTTTCCCACCTGTACGATCACACAGCTCGCTCCCACCTCCAGGTGCTCCAGCGTCATTTCTTGCGCGGTATCCTTCATGGAGAAACGCTCCTTTGATACGGAAATAGACAGATTTGTGCGGAAATAGGCACACCATAAGCATAAGATACCCGCGACTAACTGTCAAGAGACGTTTTTACCAAAGGGCGGCGGCGCTGGCAAGGATTACGCCTTGCAATCTGCCGGGCCGACCGCTACAATAGGCCCCGAAAGGAAGGGATGCCCCCTATGAAACGACTGACTCCGGTTTTCACCGTGCTAATCCTGGCCCTCTCTCTGATGCTCAATGTCTCCGGCAGCTCCAGGCGCACTGTCCAGGTACGGCTTAACGGAGAAACCGTTCCATTCGACACAGCCGCCTACATAGAGAACAACCGCACCATGGTCCCCCTGCGTGCCATTGCCGAGGCCCTGGGCCTCACCGTGACATGGCACCACAGCGGCAGCACGGTGGACCTCTCCGACGGGGAGTGGACCCCACGTCTCAGCGGAGAGACCATTGTGGTGGACCCGGGACACGGCGGCAGCGCCACCGGCGCTGTCTATGAGGGTGTCAGGGAGAGCGACTTGAACCTGGCTATCGCCAAAAAAACAGGCGAGGCCCTCCAGGCCCTGGGCGCCAAGGTAATCCTCACCCGCACCGGGGATACCGACCTCTCCCTCTACCAGCGCACGGAGCTGGCCAGCCGCCACAAGGCGGACCTCTTCCTCAGCATCCACTGCAACTCCAGCGCCTCCAACCGGGAGGCCGCCGGCATCTATACCGCCTACAAGGGCGGCAGCTCTCAGTCCCTGGCCCTGGCGGACCTTCTGCGCCAGACCATGATGCTCTCCACCGGCGCCGCCGACATGGGGACCCATGACCGCTCGGACCTGGCCGTGCTGCGGACGGCCAAAATGCCCGCCGCCCTGCTGGAATGCGGCTTTATGAGCACGCCTGCGGAGCTGCGGCTGCTCCAGGACAGCGCCTACCAGTCCCAGCTGGCCCAGGGCATTGCCCGGGGAGCGGCCCTCTACTGCGCGGTGTAAAACGCTTTCCCTTTTACGAAATTTCTGCCTCGATTTCTTGCGAAAGTGTCGGCAGAAACTTCGTGCATTCCGACTCGAAAAGGTGGCCTTGCCGCTTTTTCGACAGTCCCGCGGCGGACAGGCCAGACCTGTCCGCCGCTTTTTGTCATGCACCGCCGTCTCCCCTCCGGCATAGGCTGAGGCAGCACAAAAGGAAGGAGGGATGTCCTCATGCAAGAGATCAGAACGCTGGATCAGCTGCCCGTGGGCGGCGGCGCCACCGTGACGGGCCTGGACTGCTCCGGCGCCCAGCGCCGCCGCATGCTGGATCTGGGGTTTATTCCCGGCTCCTCTGTCCGGGCCCTGCAGGAGAGCCCCTGGGGCGATCCGGTGGCCTACGGCATCCGCGGCGCGGTGATCGCCCTCCGGCGGGAGGATGCCCACCATATCGCCATCTCAGGAAAGTGAGGTCCTACCATTGACTGACAACGCCTATGTCATCGCCCTGGCGGGCAACCCCAATGTGGGGAAATCCACCGTCTTCAACCGCCTCACCTCCCTGCATCAGCACACGGGCAACTGGCCGGGAAAAACCGTGGCCAGCGCCCGGGGTGCTTTTACATACCGCGGCGAGTCCTACACCGTCGTGGACCTCCCCGGAACCTACTCCCTGCTCTCCCGCAGCGCCGAGGAGGAGATCGCACGGGATTTTCTCTGCTCCGGCGCGGCGGATGTGACGCTGGTGGTGGCGGACGCCACCTGTCTGGAGCGGAATCTGAACCTGGTGCTGCAGGTGCTGGAGCGGACCCACCCCGTGGTGCTCTGCGTCAACCTTATGGACGAGGCGGAGAAAAAGGGCATCCAGGTGGACCTTGCAGCCCTGCAGGACGCCCTGGGCATTCCGGTGGTGGGGACCGCCGCCCGGGGCGGCCGGGGCCTCGAGGCCCTCCAGGCGGCCCTTTTTGACGCGGTTCACCGCCCTCTGCCGCCCCCGCCGCCCCCGGTGGCCTACCCGGACCTTACCGGTCTCTCCCCCCAGGAGCGGGAGGACGCCGTCGCATCGGCAATTGTCCGCCGGGCGGAGGCCCTGGCTGCGGCGGCGGTGGCAGTCCCCCCGGAGGCCCAGCGGCGGGACCGCCGGCTGGACCGGCTCCTCACCTCCCGGGCCACCGGCATTCCAGTGATGATGCTGCTGTTGGGCCTGGTGTTTTGGATCACCATTGCCGGGGCCAACGCCCCCTCCGCCTTTCTCTCCAGCCGTCTCTTTGCCCTGCAGGAGCCGCTGCGGTCCCTGCTGGCGGCAGCGGGGCTGCCGCCCTCGTTCCAGTCCGCCCTGGTGGACGGCGTCTACCGCACCGTGGCCTGGGTGGTCTCCGTGATGCTGCCGCCCATGGCCATCTTCTTTCCCCTCTTCACCCTGCTGGAGGACGCGGGATACCTGCCCCGGGTGGCCTTCAACCTGGACCACCTGTTCCGCTGCGCCGGCGCCCACGGGCGGCAGAGTCTCACCATGTGCATGGGCTTTGGCTGCAATGCCTGCGGCGTCATGGGCTGCCGCATCATCGACAGCCCCCGGGAGCGGCTCATCGCCATCCTTACCAACAGCCTTGTCCCCTGCAACGGCCGTTTCCCCACTCTCATCGCCATTTTGACCATCTTTTTTTCCGCCGCCGGCGGCGGCAGCCTGCTCTCCGCACTCCTTCTTCTCCTGACCGTGGTGCTCTCCGTCCTCCTCACCCTGCTGGCCTCCTGGCTCCTGTCCAAAACCGTTCTCCGGGGAGCCCCCTCCGCCTTCTCCCTGGAGCTGCCGCCCTACCGCCGCCCCCAGATCGGCCAGGTGATCGTCCGCTCCGTCCTGGACCGGACCCTTTTCGTTCTGGGGCGGGCGGTGGCAGTGGCGGCGCCTGCCGGGCTGCTCCTCTGGTGCCTTGCCAACATCGCCCCGGGCGGCGTATCCCTCCTGGCCCGGTGCGGCGCGTTTTTGGACCCGCTGGGGCGGCTGATGGGGCTGGACGGCATGGTCCTCGCGGCCTTCCTGCTGGGGCTCCCTGCCAACGAAATCGTGATCCCCATTCTGCTGATGGGCTACCTCTCCAGCGGCATGCTCACATCCTATGCGGGGCTGGGTGAGCTCCGGTCCATCCTCCTGGCCAACGGCTGGACCTGGCACACGGCGGTGTGCATGGTGCTCTTCACCCTCTTTCACTTCCCCTGCGGCACCACCTGCCTCACCATCCGCCGGGAGACCGGCAGTGTCAAGTGGACCCTTTTGGCCATCGCCCTCCCCCTCCTCTCCGGCGTGGTCCTGTGTACGGCAGCCAATCTCCTGCTGTCCCTGCTCCCCTTCTGACCAGCCTCTGATTTTTTGCAGGGGAGCGCCTCCTAGCGGCGGAACCGCCTGTCCTGCCCTCATATTCGGCCGTCAGGCGGCATACACTGCCCTGAGGTGAACCATCTATGCTGATTCATACGGTGTTAAGCGGCGAGACCGTGTCCTCCATCGCGGCAGGCTATGGGGTCCCCCCTTCCCTGCTGATCTCAGACAATGGCCTGGGCGCCGACGGGGCGCTGGCGGTGGGGCAGGCGCTGGTGATTCGTTTCCCTCAGACCCTCCATGTGGTCAAACAGGGGGAGACCCTGTCCTCCATCGCCGCAGCCTACGGTCTGACCGCTCGTCAGCTCTACCAGCGCAACTACGCCCTGATGGGCTCCCCCCAGCTCTCCCCGGGGCAGGTCCTGGTGATCTCCTGTCTGGAGGAGCGGCTGGGGACCGTCTCCACCAACGGCTACGCCTATCCCTATATCTCCCAGGCGGAGCTGCGGGCCGCCCTGCCCTATATGACCTGGCTGTCGCCTTTTACCTACGGCTTAGATGCCCAGGGCGGCCTTCTCCCCCTGGGCGACGGCATGCTGCTCTCCGCCGCGGCGGAGCTGGGTACCGCGCCCCTGCTCCATCTCTCCTCCCTGACAGAGGAGGGACAGTTCTCCAATGCCCGGACCCAGGCGATTTTGTCCGATCCGGCCGCCCAGGAACGGCTGATGGACCAGGTGCTGGTCACCATGCGCGCCAAGGGGTATACGGGATTGGACGTGGACTTTGAGTTTATCGAGCCCGGCTACCGCACCTCCTACGCCGCCTTCATCCAGTCCCTCCACGACCGGCTCTCCCCCTTGGGATATCCGGTTTTCACGGCTCTGGCCCCCAAGACCTATGCCGACCAGCCCGGCCTTCTCTATGAGGCACACGACTACCGCGCCTTGGGCGCCGCGGCGGACTACCTCCTGCTGATGACCTACGAGTGGGGCTATACCTACGGTCCCCCCATGGCGGTAGCGCCCCTGCCCAACGTCCGGGCGGTGGTGGAATACGCTGTCTCGGAGATCCCACGGGAGAAACTGCTGCTGGGGATCCCCACCTACGGCTATGACTGGCCTCTCCCCTTCCAGCAGGGCGTCACTGCCGCCCGGTCCCTCTCCAACCCGGAGGCGGTGGCACTGGCCAGGGAACACGCCATCGCCATCCAGTACGACGAAACCGCCCAGGCCCCCTATTTTTATTACACGGACAGCCAGGGCGTGCAGCACGCCGTCTGGTTTGAGGACGCCCGGAGCCTTTCCGCCAAACTGCGGCTGCTGGCGGAGTTTGGGCTCTATGGGGCCGGATTCTGGAATCTCATGCGTCCCTTCCCCCAGGGCTGGGTCACGCTGGAGAGCCTGTTCCAGATCCGCTGAGACCGCACCGCAGACACAAAAGGCCGCGCACCAGCTGGTGCGCGGCCTTTTGCTCTTAGAAAATGGAGAGAGGGAGAAAAGAAAAAGAAACATATCTCATGTACAAGCTTATTTTAACAGAGTTCTCAATTATGTCAACAGTTCTTCCCAAACATTCACAAAATGTTCATAGCTTGTTTTAAATTCGTTCTTAAAGCGTCAAAATATCACCAGAACCTCTTATAAACCGTCTCCTTAATTCCATCTGCCGCACTGCTGCAGCGAGAAATCAGACGGGCATCCATATTTTGTGCGATTTGGGGCTACTCTTTTGGGTACCCTATATGGTAGAATAGAGTCACAGCCCATTCAAACGGCCAGTTGATACAAAAGGAGGAACCACGCAATGAAAAAATATGTGTGCGATGTCTGCGGTTATGTCTATGACGAGGCGCTGGGCGATCCGGACAACGGCATTGCTCCCGGCACCAAGTGGGAGGATCTGCCGGAGGACTTTGTCTGCCCCCTGTGCGGCGTAGGCAAGGACCAGTTCTCCGAGGAGTAATCCAAATCAGAGCAGCAGAGCGCCCCGGCCGATATGCGGCCGGGGCGCTTTTTCATCCTCGTAGGGTGGAATGCCTTTACATCTTCTCCGGGGCGGCCACACCCAGCAGGGACATGCCGTTTTTCAGCACCGTCTGGGTGGCGGCGGCCAGTTTCAGCCGGGCGGAGAGCAGATCCGCCGCCTCCCCCTTGATGCGGCAGGCGGTGTAGAACCGGTGGAAGGCCCCGGCAAGCTCAGAGAGGTAGCGGTTGATATGGCTGGGGTCATAGTCCCGGGCGGCCAGGCGCACTTCTTCACAGTAGGAGGCCAGCGCCTTCATCAGCGCCTGCTCCGTGGGACCGGAGAGGAGGCTGATATCCACATCCGCCGCCTTGGGCACCCGGGCGCCCTCGGCCTCCAGGGTCTTCAGCAGGTTGCACAGCCGGGCGTGGGCGTACTGGACATAGTACACCGGGTTTTCGCTGTCCTCCCGTACCGCCAGGCCCAGGTCGAACTCCATGGGGGAGTCGGGCTTGCCGTTGAAGAACCAGCGGGCAGCGTCCACCGGGATCTCGTCCAGCAGGTCGTGGAGGGAGATGGCCTTGCCGGTCCGCTTGCTCATGCGGACCACCTCCCCGTCCCGCATCAGCTTTACCAGCTGCATCAGCACGATGTGGAGCCGGTGGGTGCCGTCCTGGCCCAGGGCGTCCATGGCGGCCTTCAGCCGGGCCACATGGCCGTGGTGATCGGCCCCCCAGACATTGATGACCCGGTCAAAGCCCCTCTTTTCAAACTTGTTGCGGTGGTAGGCGATGTCGGCGGCAAAATAGGTGTAGAACCCGTTGGCCCGGCGGAGCACGTCGTCCTTCAGGTCCAGCTTGTCGATCTCCTTGTCGCTCTTGCCCACCTGGCGGTAGTGATCCCGGAGCAGCCGGCTGGTAGCCAGCCACAGCGCCCCGTCCTTTTCATAGGTGCAGCCCAGCTCGGCCAGCTTGTCCACCGTCTCCGCCACATAACCGCTCTCATGGAGGCTGGACTCAAAGAACCACTGGTCATACTCGATCTTGTAGCGGCGCAGGTCCTCCTTCATCTTGGGGATGTTGGTGTCCAGGCCGAAACGGGCCAGGGCGGCATGGCGCTCCTCCCGGGAGACGTCCTTGTAGCTCTCGCCGTGCTGCGCGTAGAAGGCCTGGGCCAGCTCCCTGATGTCGTCGCCGTGGTACCCGTCCTCCGGGAAGGACACCGCCTCCTCCCCCAGAATGATCTGGAGGTAGCGGGCCTCCAGGGAGGAGGCGAACTTTTCGATCTGATTGCCCGCGTCATTGACGTAGAACTCCCGCCAGACCTGGGCGCCGTTGGCCGCCAGAACGCTGGCCAGGGTGTCCCCCAGCACGCCGCCCCGGGCGTTGCCCATGTGCATGGGGCCGGTGGGGTTGGCGGACACAAACTCCACCATGATCTTCTGCCCGGCCAGCGCATCGCTGGTGCCATAGGCGTCCCCCTCCTGCTCCACCGCCGCCAGAAGAGCGGCATACCAGGCAGGAGACAGGCGGAAGTTCAAAAAGCCGGGGCCGGCGATCTCGGCAGAGGCAAAATAGCTGTCTTGCAGATTCAGATTGTCCAGCAGGATCTGGGCGATCTCCCGGGGATTTTTCTTCATGGCCTTGGCGGCAGCCAGGGCAAAGGTCGTGGTGTAGTCGCCGTTGGCGGTATCCTTGGGGATCTCCACCCCCGCTTTCACCTCCACGCCCTCCGGCAGCGTCCCGGCGGCTGCGGCGGCGGCATAGGCGGCGTTGGTCAGGGCCAGCACCTGGTCCTTTGCTTGTTGGATCATATTGGTCATCTTTTTCTCTCCTCGATGTTCAGTTTCAGTGTGTGGTTGGCAACGGTCTCTCCGCCGCTGCTCAGATGGTAGCGGATCATGGCCTTTCCGCCATCGGCGGTGATGTTGTGGCTGAGGAAGGTGGTCCGCACCTCCAGCCGCAGCGCCCCGGCGGGGGTCTCGTAGTCCACCCGGTGGCGCTGGCCCACTACAAACCGCATCCGGGTCCGGGTATCCCCCCGGCGCTCCATCACGGCCTCTGCCTCGCCAAGGCGCAGCACGGTCTCTGTTTCGCCAAGGCCCGTCTCCTCCGCCTCCCGGTAGCGCACCACCGCGCCCTCCTCTGTTATCTCCAGCGTACAGGGGACGGTGTGGGTGGTCTGATGGACCTGTCCATCCACCCGCTGCTCCCCCCGCAATGTCAGCATCATGTCCTTCTGTTCCATATCAGTCCGCCTCAATTTCAATTTGATGGGCGGCGTGCTCCAGGTCCTCCTGCAGGAAGATGGCCGCCAGGCGCTCAAAGTCGGCCGCCCGGTCGCTGACATAGTAGGCCGCGCCGCCTCCGCCCGACGCCAGGGCCCCGTGCTCCGCAAGCCACCGGCTCACCGTCCGGGCCGCCGCGCCGCCTGCGTCCACCAGGGTCACCTTCTCCCCCATGATGCCGGAAATCACCTCGGTGAGCAGGGGATAGTGGGTGCAGCCCAGCACCAGCGTGTCGATCTCCTTCTCCCGCAGCTCCTGCAGATACTCCCGGGCCACTGTCTCGATCACCGGATCCCCCGGCTGGAACCGCCCCTCCTCCACCAGCGGGACAAAGAGGGGGCAGGCCCGGCTGAACACCTCTGCCCCGGGGGCCAGCCGGCGGAACAGCCGCTGGTAGGCGCCGCTGGAGACGCTGGCCCGGGTGGCGATGAGGCCCACTCTCCCGTTTTTCGTGGCCTGCACCGCCTGCTCCACTGCCGGCTCCACTACGCCCACAATGGGAATCGCATTTTCCTCCTGCAGCTCCTTCAGGCAGTTGCTGCTGACCGTTCCGCAGGCAATCACCACCGCCTTGGGATCAAAACGCCGGAGGAACGCCACATCCTGCCGGGCATACTTCAAAAGGATCTCCCGGGATCGGTTGCCATAGGGCACACGGGCGGTGTCGCCAAAGTATATAATATGTTCAGAGGGCAACAGCCGCCGCAGCTGACGGACCGCCGTCAGGCCGCCGAGGCCGGAGTCGAACACCCCGATGGGGCGCTGGTCCATGGGCATACCTCCTCATGATAACATAGCCTTCATATTATACTATGAAAGTTTTCCTACAACAAGTAAAATTTGGGGTATTTGCCCGCGATTTTCTGTGGCTTTTTCACTTGTCCTCTGCTATAATCTCCTCAGAGTACTTCGTGAGGAACGCGGGAGGTGTCCGATGGAACTGAAACTGACGCAAAAGCAATTTCGCCGGCTGCTGGACCTGGTGTACATAGGCAACTGGGTCCTCAACTCCACCCGGGGCGACGACCGCATTGAGGAGTATGACGAGGTGGAGAGCCTGGTGTTCTCCCACTGTCTGGACCACGGCATGACAAAACTGGTGGAGCTGTACGAGGGGGAGCTGATCCCCTCCCGCGCCTTTGCCGAGGGTGGGATCCACGAGGCCATCATGGCTTATGAGGATGTGACCTTCTTTGAGATTCTGGCGGAGGAGCTGGCTCTGCGGGACCTGGGGGAGCCCACCCGGGAGAACTACGACGCCATCATGGACCGCATGGAGCGGTATATGGGCGAGTTTCAGGAAAACGGTACAGAGCACATCACTGTGGATATGGAGTAATACGGAGCGGCATCCGCTGTTCCCCTCCTGGGATCAGTTTTTCACACGCCAAGGGGGCGCCTGCCAGAGCATTCTGGCAGGCGCCCCCTTTTCTGTTTCTTGATGGATCTGCGCCGCAGCCTTCTACCGCATCAGCAGCGCCAGCACGGCCTTCTGGGCGTGGAGACGGTTCTCCGCCTCGTCGAAGATCTCGTTTGCGTGGGCCTCCAGCACCTCCTCGGTGATCTCCTCGCCCCGGTGGGCGGGCAGGCAGTGCTGTACCATGCAGTCGGGCTTGGCGACGCTCAAAAGGCGGTCGTTGATCTGGTAGCCCACAAAAGCATGCTCCCGCTCCGCCTTCTCGCCCTCCTGGCCCATGGACGCCCACACGTCGGTGAACACCGCGTCCGCCCCCTGGGCGGCCTCCATGGGGTCGTTGGTGAGGAAGAACTTGGCGTCCGTCACCGTCTTGGCAAAATCCAGCACCCGCTGGTCCGGCTCATAGCCCTTGGGGGTGGCGATGGAGACGTCCATGCCGCACTTGAGCCCGCCCACAATGATGGAGTTTGCCATGTTGTTGCCATCGCCGATGTAGCAGATCTTCAGCCCCTCCAACTTGGCCTTGTACTCCCGGATGGTCATCAGGTCCGCCAGCACCTGGCAGGGGTGGGCAAAGTCGGTGAGGCCGTTGATAACGGGGATGGTGCCGTAGGCGGCCAGCCCCTCCACCTCCTCCTGGTCATAGGTCCGGATCATGATGCCGTCGCAGTAGCGGCTGAGGACGCGGGTGGTGTCCTGCACCGGCTCGCCCCGGCCGATCTGGCTGACGGAGTTGGCCAAAAACAGGGCGTGGCCCCCCAGCTGGAACATGCCCGTCTCAAAGGAGACGCGGGTGCGGGTGGAGTTTTTGGAAAAGATCATGGCCAGGGTCTTGCCCTTCAAGATCTCGTGGGGAATGTTGTGCTTGCGCTCATATTTCAGCTGGTCCGCCAGGTCCAGGATCTCATAGATCTCCTCCCGGCTGAGGTCCAGCAGTTTCAGCAGGTGCTTGTTTTGCATGGTGCGCTCCTCCTTCTATCCTTATTGCATCACCCGGGCCATAATGGCAAGGCCCTGGTCAATCTCCTCCTCGCTGATCACCAGCGGCGGCAGCAGGCGCAGGGTGTCCTTTCCAGCCGTCAGGGTCAAAAGCCCGTTGGCCATCAGGCGGTCCCGCAGCTCCTTGTGGGTCATGCCCTGCACCCCCACCCCCAGCATCAGCCCCATGCCCCGCACGCCGGAGACATAGGGGCTGCGGAGGGCCTCGATGCCCTTTTTCAGCCGCTCCCCCTTGGCCCGCACCTGGGCGAGGAAGTCCGGCGTCAGGGTGTCCAGCACCACCTGTCCGGCAGCGGCGGCCATGGGGTTTCCGCCGAAGGTGGAGCCGTGGTTCCCCGGCCCCAGCACATTCCGGCACTTCTCGTTGGCCAGAAAACCGCCGAAGGGCAGCCCGCCGGCGATGCCCTTGGCAAAGGTCACCACATCCGGCTGAATGTCAAACTGCTGGTAGGCAAAGAGGGTGCCGGTGCGGCCGATGCCGGTCTGCACCTCGTCGATCAGCAGCAGCCAGTCCTTCTCCGCGCAGAGGGCCGCCACCGCCTGGACAAAGTCCTTCTGCAGGGGGTTCACGCCCCCTTCCCCCTGGATCAGCTCCATCATTACCGCGCAGACATCGTCCCCCGCGGCGGCATGGATGCTCTCCAGGTCGTTGGCGTTTGCGTACCGGAACCCCTCGGTAAAGGGGAAGAAGAACTCGTGGAAGTGGTCCTGACCGGTGGCCTTCAGGGTGGTGATGGTCCGGCCATGGAAGGAGTTTTTCAGCGTGATGACCGTGGCGCGGCCCCGGCCGTACTTGTCATAGGAATATTTCCGGGCCAGCTTGATCATGCCCTCGTTGGCCTCGGCGCCGGAGTTGCCGAAGAAGGCGCCGGCCATGCCGCTGCCCTCCACCAGGCGCTTGGCCAGCTTGGCATAGGGCTCGGCATAGAAGAGGTTGGAGATGTGGCCCAGTTTCATGGCCTGGTCGTAGATGGCCCTGGCCCACCGCTCGTTGGCGTAGCCCAGGCTGCACACGCCGATGCCGGCGGTGAAGTCGATATACTCCTTTCCCTCCGTGTCATAGAGCTTGGCGCCCTTGCCGTGGTCGATGGCCAGCTCGTTGCGGGTATAGGTCTGGAGCACATACTGGTGATCCAGGGCCTTGATTTCTTCAAACGTCATGATAGGATTCCTTTCCGGTTCCGCCCTTTGCCCCCGGATCTGCCCGGCGGCAAGGGAGCGGCCTGCTTGGGGTTTTTTCCGCTCGGATTACAGGATCATGGTGCCGATGCCGGCGTCAGAGAGCACCTCGATCAGGATGGAGTGGGGGATGCGTCCATCCAGGATATGGGTCCGCTTGACGCCGTTGCGCACCGCCTCCACGCAGCATTCCACCTTGGAGAGCATGCCGCCGGTAATGACGCCCTCCCGGACCAGCAGCGGCACCTCCGGCAGGCGCACCTGGGAGAGGAGGGTGCCGTCGTCGCTCTTATCCTGGAGCAGGCCCCGCACGTCGGTCATCACGATCAGCTTTTCCGCCTTCAGGGCGATGGCGATTTTGGCCGCGGCGGCATCGGCGTTGACGTTGTAGGAAACGTCCGCATCCGCCCCCTGGGCCACCGTGGCGATCACCGGGATGCAGCCGGCCTGGATGGCGTCCAGGATCACCTTGGGCTGCACAGCGCTGATCTCGCCCATGGCGCCGAGCCCCTCCTCATTTGTTTCCAGCTTTGTGGCCTGGAGCATACCGCCGTCCAGGCCGCACAGGCCCACCGCCTCGCAGCCGCCCCGGTTGAGCATGGACACCAGGTCCTTGTTTACCTTGCCGCAGAGCACCATCTGGACCACGTCCATGGAGGGCGTTCCCTTGACGCTCTGCTCCAGGGTCTCCGCGATCTCCGGGCCGCCGCCGTGGACCACCACCACATTGATGCCCACCAGCTTGAGGAGAATGATATCGCTGATGACCGCCCTGCGCAGCTCCTCGGAGAGCATGGCATTGCCGCCGTATTTGATTACAATGGTCTTCTTGCTGTAGTCCTGGATATAGGGCAGGGCCTCTACCAGCACCTGCGCCCGGTCAGTATAGCTAAATTCCATAGGTTGCCGTTCCTCCTTTATTGATTCCCTCCGCGCTGCCGCGTTTCAGGACTTGTGGGCCTTGATAAACGCCTCCAGCTCCTCGATCTGCCGCCCCGTCTCGCTCACAGCCGGTCCGCCGTAGCTCTTGCGCTGGCCCATGCAGTTTTCCAGTTTCAGCGCCTCGTAGACGTCCTCCTCAAACAGCGGGGAGATTTTTTTGAGCTCCTCCAGCGTCAGCTCCTCCAGCAGTTTCTGGTGGGTGGTACAGTAGTAGACCAGGCTGCCAACCGTGGTGTAGGCGTCCCGGAAGGGCATGCCCTTCTTGGTGAGGTAGTCGGCGCAGTCGGTGGCGTTGATAAACCCGCGCCCCGCTGCGGCGCGCATGTTCTCCGGCAGCACCCGCATGGTACGCAGCATCCCGGCAAACACCGGCAGGCACATTTTCGCCGTGTCGATGGCGTCAAAGACCTGCTCCTTGTCCTCCTGCATATCCTTGTTGTAGGCCAGGGGCAGGCCCTTCATGGCGGTCAGCATGCCCATCAGGGAGCCGTAGACCCGGCCCGTCTTGCCCCGAACCAGCTCCGCCACATCCGGGTTCTTCTTCTGGGGCATGATGGAGGAGCCGGTGGAGAAGGCGTCGTCCAGCTCCACGAACTTGAACTCCCAGCTGCACCAGAGGATGACCTCCTCGGAAAAGCGGGAGAGGTGCATCATTAGAATAGAAAGGGCGCTCAGCAGTTCGATCACATAATCCCGGTCGCTGACGCCGTCCAGGCTGTTGCCCATGGGCCGGTCAAAGCCCAGGTCCCGGGCGGTCATAAAGCGGTCGATGGGATATGTGGTGCCGGCCAGGGCGCCGCTGCCCAGGGGGCACTCGTTCATCCGTTTCCGACAGTCCTCCAGCCGCGTCACATCCCGGGAGAGCATGGCGCCGTAGGCCAGCAGGTGCTGGGCAAAGGAGATGGGCTGGGCCCGCTGCAGATGGGTGTACCCCGGCATCACGGTCTCCTGGTTCTCCTTTGCCTTGTCGGCGATGACCTGCTGCAGGTCCAGGATCTCCGCCTTCACCGCGTCGATCTCGCGGCGCAGGCACAGCCGCAGATCCACCGCCACCTGGTCGTTCCGGCTGCGGGCGGTGTGGAGGCGCTTGCCCGCATCGCCGATCCGCGCCGTCAGCAGGCGCTCCACATTCATGTGGATATCCTCATTTTCCGCCGTCAGCTCCGCTTTTCCGGACTCAATATCCGCCAGCACCGCTTTCAGGCCCTCCACGATCTTCTCCGCATCCTCCTGGGAGATGATGCCGCACTTCCCCAGCATGGCGGCGTGGGCCATGGAACCTTGGATATCCTCCCGGTACATTCTGCAGTCGAACTGGATAGAGGAGTTAAAATCATTGACCAGCGCGTCGGTCTCCTTCTGGAATCGTCCACCCCAAAGTTTCATAAAATCCCCCATTCTGCCGCATTATACGGCCGAATCAAATTTGTGTGCGCCTCGGCAGCCAGCAGTTCCGGCCGCTGCTGTCCGCCGCCTGCCGAACCGGGCTGTTTGTGTTGCACAATCTCTCCTATCTGACAGCGGGCGGCCGTTGGCCGCCCGCTGTATATGACTCTTACCCGTCTTGGTGTCAGGTCTCCCCCTGCATTCAAAGCCGGAGCTGGTGATTCATTAGAGCTTGCCCTGGTCCCGCAGCGCCAGCACCGTGTCAGGCAGGCCCCACAGGTTGATGAACCCGCCGGCGTCGGCCTGGTTGTAGTCGCTGGCCTGGAAGGTAACGATCTTCTCAGAGTAGAGGCTCTCGGGAGAAGTAACGCCGGCAGTAATGATATTGCCCTTGTAGAGTTTCAGCTTGACCTGGCCGGTGACGTGCTCCTGGGTCTTCTCGGCAAAGGCCTGCAGCGCCTCCCGCAGGGGGGTGAACCACTTGCCGTTGTAGACCAGATCTGCGAAGTCCACCGCCAGCTTGCTCTTCATGTGCTTGGTGTCCTTATCCACGGTGATCATCTCCAGCACCTCGTGGGCACGGTAGAGGATGGAGCCGCCGGGGGTCTCATACACGCCGCGGTCCTTCATGCCGGTCATCCGGTTCTCCACGATGTCCAGAATGCCGATGCCGTTCTTGCCGCCCAGCTCGTTGAGCTTGAGGATGATGTCGCTGGCCTTCATCTTCTCGCCGTTGAGGGCCACAGGCCAGCCCTTCTCAAAGTCCAGCGTCACATAGGTGGCCTCGTCGGGGGCGGCGGCGGGGGAGACGCACATCTCCAGGAATCCGGGCTTGTCGTACTGGGGCTCGTTGGCGGGGTCCTCCAGGTCCAGCCCCTCGTGGCTGAGGTGCCACAGGTTCTTGTCCTTGGAGTAGTTGGTCTCCCGGCTGATCTTCAGGGGGACATTGTGGGCCTCGGCGTAGTCGATCTCCTCGTCACGGCCCTTGATGTCCCACTCCCGCCAGGGGGCG